>NZ_CP006369.1:300000-436017 GCF_001442755.1 Aureimonas sp. AU20
GGCGGCAACTTCGCGATGCCGAGGGAAGCGTTTCGCGATCATTGCGTGACGTTGATGGACTTCTATCGCCAGCAGGGCGTCGTGCGGCCGCTCGGTAAACTCCTGTCGGCGAGCGAACTTTTCCCGAACGTCGCGCAGGCGCGCATGGCGTACCGGATGGAAGGCGAAGCCGGCGCGCTTATCGCCGAGTGGGAGCATGTCTACATCCTGCGCCGGAGCGACCGCTGGCGGATCTCGCTGACGATCGCCGACGGTGAAATGGCGGCATGGACCGCGCGAGGCGCACAACTCTGAAATCGCGACCCCAGGCACAGGTGGTTGGTCGCCCGCATTGTCGCGGCTCCGCTCGCCCAATCTCCCCTACCAGCGAACAGCCGAGCAGGATCGACTAACGAAGGGCTGCTTCCGACGCGAAGAAGTCGAGCGCCTCGCGCAGGCCGGCGGGGATCGAGCCCATGTGGTCGCCCGCCACCACGCGGTGTTCGGCGCGAAGGCCGGCGGCGCGGGCGCGGGCGACCGTTAGGTCGATCGATCGGCTCGACCGCGTTTCCCCGTCGCCATGCGACATCAGGACCGGGCAGCGGAAACCGGAGGCGAAGCATACCGCCGAGCGCATCTCCAACTCCCTTGGGTCGGACAGGTCGAACGGCGCCTCGTCGGCAAAACGCTGGAAGAAGACGCGCGTGTCGGGCGAGGGGGAGAGTGCCGCCGCGCCTCGAAAGTCGCCGCTGAGCGCCGCGAGAAGCGTCAGCGTGCCGCCGACGCTGTGGCCGCTGACGAAGACGCGCTCGGGGTCGACGCCCGGTCGGGCGCGCAACGCCTCGGCTGCGGCGAGCACGTCGTCGGTCTCGTCGTAGAAGGCCGAGAAGTCGCCGGGCTGTCCGTTCTCGCCGCGCAGGGTCGGCATCAGGGCGTGGAAGCCCGCCGCAACGTAGGGCGCGGCCAGATCCCGCCAGTGGCCGTGCCAGATCGCGTTGCCGCCATGGAGCACGAGGACGGCGGGCTTCAGGGCGGCGGCGTCGCCCGCAGGGCTTGCCCAGGCGACGAGGTCGCGCCCCCCTGAGCGGTAGCGCAGCGCCTCCGCCCCCTCCGGCGCGGTCAACGGGTCGCCCTGGTCGGGCGCGGGGCCGCGCCGCAGAAGGTTGGTTCGGAAGGCCGCCCGCGCGGCGCGGTAGTCGCTGCCGAGAAGCGGAGGCTCGGGCAGGGGCGCGGATTCCGGTGTCTGGGCCAGGATGGGGCGCGCGGCGAAGGGCGCGACGGCGAGCGCTGCAAGAACGGCGCGGCGGTGGAGAAGCATGGGCGGACCCCGCTGAACGGCTACATCTCCCACCGCGCGCTCGGCTCGCGGCGGTTTCGTGGCGGGGCGCCGGAAGGCGGGACAAAACCGGCCGGGCATGGCTGGCGCGTTCCGGCCGGATCAAGGCGCCGCTAATGGTCAACCCATGCCGCCGACATCCCGTCAGCTTCGCGGCGTGCGAACCAAGCAGATCACCCCCTATTCTTTGCACGTTTCGATCCGCCCCCATCGCTTTTCCGCTGCCCGAAGGCGAGACGCGTGGCGCCGGCGCGGTGTATGTCTCCTCGACTGGCCGATTCCTCCGAAGGCGTTCCGACGAATGGCATCCTCCCCCTCTCCCGCCGATCTTCTTGCCTTCGCCGAAGGCTTGGCCGATGCCGCGCGGCCGATCGCGCTCGCCCATTTTCGAACGGCGCTCGACATCGTCTCCAAAGCCGACGAAAGCCCGGTGACCGTCGCCGACCGGGCGATCGAGGCCGAGCTTCGCGCGCGGATCGAGGCGCGCTTTCCCGAGCACGGCATTTTCGGCGAGGAGATGGGCGTCAAGCGGGGAAGCGGCCCGACCTGGGTGATCGACCCGATCGACGGCACCAAGAGCTTCGTCACCGGCCTGCCCCTGTTCGGCACGCTGATCGCGATGCTGGAGGAGGGCCGCCCCGTGCTGGGGCTCATCGACATGCCGGCGCTCGGCGAGCGCTGGACCGGCAGCGCCGCCGGCGCTTTCCTGAACGGGCGACCGGCGCGGACCAGCGCCTGCCGTGCGGTGAAGGACGCCCGCTTCTTCACCACCTCGCCCGAGCCGTTCCGGGGCGCGGACGAGGCGATCTACCGGCGTTTCGTGGAGGGTACGGCGATCCGGCGTTTCGGCGGCGACTGCTACGCCTATGGTTTGCTGGCCTCCGGCCATTGCGACCTGATTGCCGAATGCGGGCTGCAGCCCTACGACTACATGGCGCTGGTGCCGGTGATCGAGGCGTCGGGCGGGGTCGTGACCGACTGGTCGGGCGCGGCGCTGACGCTCGGCTCCGACGGGCGCGTTCTGGCGGCCGCGACGCCCGCGCTTCATGCCGAGGCGCTGCGGCTCGTCGCGGGTTGAGGTGAAGGAGACGGCGCGGGCATGGCCTATTCGACCACGATCGGGGGAACGCGCTTCGGCTTCGAGGACCTGCGCACGCTGATGGCGCGCGCGACGCCCGAGCGCTCCGGCGACCAGCTGGCCGGCATCGCCGCCTCCGGCCCGGTGGAGCGCATCGCGGCGCAGATGGCGCTGGCCGACCTGCCTCTGAAGACTTTCCTGGAACAGGAACTGATCCCGTCCGAAACGGACGAGGTGTCCGATCTCATCGCCCGGCAGCACGATGCGGCGGCCTTCGCTCCGGTCTCGTCGCTGACGGTCGGCGCGTTTCGCGAATGGCTCCTGTCGCCGGCGGCCGATGCGGCGGCGCTGGAAACGCTGACCTATGGGCTGACGCCCGAAATGGTGGCGGCGGTGTCGAAGATCTGCCGGATGCAGGATCTCGTCGCGATCGCGGCCAAGCGCCCGGTGGTCACGCGCTTTCGCTCCACGATCGGCCTGCCCGGCCACCTGTCGACCCGCAACCAGCCCAACCACCCGACCGACGCGACGGACGGCATTCTCGTCTCGGCGCTGGACGGGTTGCTGATGGGATCGGGCGACGCGGTGATCGGCGTCAACCCGGCCACCGACACGCTGCCGGACTATATCCGCATCGTAGAGCTTCTGGAGACGCTGCGCCTCAAGCTCGGCGTGCCGACGCAGCATTGCTGCCTCGGCCATGTCACCGTGGCCATCGAGGCCATGGCGCGCGGCGCGCCTGTGGATCTCGTGTTCCAGTCCGTCGCCGGCTCGCAGAAGGCCAACCAGGGCTTCGGCGTCGATCTGGCCCTGCTGCGCGAGGCCTATGATGCGGGACGCGCGCTCGGCCGCTGCCCGGCCGGCGGGCAGTTCATGTATTTCGAAACCGGCCAGGGCTCGGCCCTGTCGGCCGAGGCGCATTTCGGCGTCGACCAGCAGACCATGGAAACGCGGGCCTATGCCGTCGCGCGCGAATTCGACCCGCTTCTGGTCAACACCGTGGTCGGTTTCATCGGGCCGGAATACCTGTTCAACGGCAAGCAGATCATCCGCGCCGGGCTGGAGGATCATTTCTGCGGCAAGCTGCTCGGCCTGCCGATGGGCGTCGACGTCTGCTACACCAACCATGCCGATGCCGACGGCGAGGACATGGACGTGCTGCTGACGATGCTTTGCGCGGCGGGCGTCAACTTCGTCATCACGGTGCCGGGCGCCGACGACATCATGCTGAACTACCAGTCGCTGAGCCATCACGACGCGGTCTATGCGCGCGAGACCTTGAAGCGACCTCCGGCGCCCGAGTTCGAGCGCTGGCTGCGCGAGACCCGCATTCTGAATGCCGAGGGGCGCCTCGCCTCGGACGGCACCGGCGCCCTGCCCGCGCCCTTTCTCGACGCCTCCCGGCTTTTGGAAGGGCGCGTAGCATGACCGGGCGAAAGCCGGAAGACGACGCGGCTTCTTCACCCAGCGTCGGCGAACCACGCCCGCGCTCGCTGCGCGATCTGGCGGGGCTGACGCAGGCGCGCATCGCGCTGGGCGCGCATGGCTCGGGCGTTCCGACCGGAGCGGCCTTGCGCTTCAATCTCGACCACGCCCGGGCGCGCGAGGCGGTCTGGACGGCGATGGACGCCGAGGCGTTGGCCGCCGCGCTGGCGGCGCAAGGGCTCGCCTCGCTGGAAGTATGGTCCAACGCCGCCAACCGCGCCGACTATCTGCGCCGCCCCGATCTCGGTCGCACGCTCTCGTCCGGGTCGGCCGATGCGCTGCGGGCCGCGCGGGGCGAGGCGCCGGGCTTCGATCTGGCGATCGTCGTGGCCGACGGACTCTCGGCCACCGCCGTCGCGCTCAACGCCGCGCCGCTGGCCGGGGCGCTGGCTGAGCGCGCGGCGCGCCTCGGCTGGCGCTTGGCGCCCGTCGTCATCGCCCATCAGGGCCGCGTCGCCTTGGGCGATCCCGTGGGCGCGATGCTGGGCGCGCGCTGCGTCGCGCTCCTGGTGGGCGAGCGGCCGGGCCTTTCGGCAGCCGATAGCCTGGGCTGCTATCTCACCTTCGCGCCCGAACCCGGCCTGCCGGACTCGCGGCGCAACTGCCTGTCCAACATCCGCGAGGGCGGGCTGGGCATCGAGGCGGCGGCCGACCAGATCATGGCGCTGCTCGCCCTGATACGGGCGCAGACGACAAGCGGCGTCGCACTGCGCCGCACGGACGAGGCGGCCGCGATCGAGCGGCGCGGCGGCGAACTCACCTGAGCCCCGCTATCGTCTCGAAGAAGGGGCGAGAAGGAGGCCCGGGGTCATCCCTTTAAGCGCGCCATCGGCCAAAAGCGGTCTACGGAGCCGACGGCGCGCGCCTTCGCCGGTCATCCATCGAGGCCGCCGACATCTTTCATACGCGCGCTTCAGGCAATGAAGCTTAAGTGCGGAACGCACGTCAGTTCCCGCGTCCGTGCCATCAAGCGGGCGGATAACTTGACAAGTTTGATCCAGATTTCGTAGCCACGCCCGATCCCTCGCCTCCAATCCCGGGCCCGCTTCATGACCAGACTTTGCATCAGCCTGATCCTGTCTGCCTGTCTGGCGCTCGCGATGGGAGGATTCGGCGCGTCCGTCTCAGCGGCCCCCATTACCGTGCCGCATGCGCAGGGCGAGACGGTGCTGCCCGGTGTGCCGACGAAGGTCATGGTGACGGACTGGGCGGCGTTCGACAATCTCGAGGCGCTGGGCGTCCCGGTTTCCGGCGTGCCGGCCTCCGCGACCCCGCCCTATCTCGCCGGGCGGATCGGCGCCGACGCCCAGCGCATCGGGTCGTTGCAGGAGCCCGACATGGAGGCCATCGCTGCCGCCGAACCCGATCTCGTGATCGTCGCCTCGCGCTCGCGCACGGCCTTGCCGACCCTTTCCCAGATCGCGCCCACCCTCGACATGAGCGTCGACAATGCCGATCTCGTCGGCGGCGTGAAGGCGAGTTTGCAGACTTATGGCCGCGTCTTCGGCCGCGAGGCGCGGGCGGGCGAGCTGGTGGCGGCGCTGGACGAGAGGATCGCGCAGGCGCGCGCGGCCATGGCGGGCAAGGGAACCGGCCTCGTCCTTGTGGTCAATGGCGGGCGGCTCGGCGTCTACGGGCCGGGCTCGCGGGTCGCCTGGATCTACGACGCGCTAGGCGTTCCCTCCGTGCTCGGAGACGTCAGTGATCGCGACCATGGCGGCGACGCGGTGTCCTTCGAATATCTCCTGGAGCGCAATCCCGACTGGCTCTTCGTGGTGGATCGGGACGCCGGCATCGGCAACGAGGGAACCGCGCGCCAGGTGCTGGACAACGAGCTGATCCACGGCACGAAATTCTGGGCCAAGAACCAGATCGTCTTTCTCGACCCGGCCGCCGCCTATGTCACCATGCATGGCTATTCCGGGCTGATGCTGATGCTCGACCAGATCATCGCGCGTGCCCGCGACGCGTCCTGAACCCCTCGTGCCGCCGTCCAATTCTTCGCGGCGATGGCTTAGGCGCGCGCCGCGCCTGTGGCTCGCTGGCGCCCTTCTCGTGACGCTCGCGCTGGCGATCGTCAGCTTGTTCGTCGGCGTTGGAACCGTGACGCCGGACCGTCTCTGGTCAGACGCCGAAGGTGGCCAGGCGCTGCAATTGCTTCTCGTCAGCCGCATTCCGCGCACGCTCGCCATTCTGCTGGCCGGGGCTTCGCTCGCCATCGCCGGGCTGGTGATGCAGACGATCGTGCGAAACCGCTTCGTGGAGCCGTCCACCGCAGGCACGACGGAATCCGCCTCGCTCGGCTTTCTCGCCGTCACGCTGCTGGCGCCGGGCTGGCCGGTCATGGCCAAGATGGGCGTCGCCGCCCTCTTCGCCTTTGCCGGCACGGCGCTGTTTCTTCGCATCCTGCGCTTCGTGCCGCTGCGCGACGCCATGCTGGTGCCGCTCGTCGGCCTCATGCTGGGCGGGGTCATCGGCGCGGTGACGAGTTTTCTCGCCTATCGCTTCGGCCTCCTCCCCTCGCTTCTCGCCTGGACGATGGGGGATTTTTCCGGCGTCCTGCGCGGGCGCTACGAGTTGCTCTGGCTGGGCCTCGTCGCCGCGCTTCTGGCCTATGGCATGGCAGACCGCTTCACCGTCGCCGGAATGGGGCGGGACGTCGCGACAAGTCTCGGCCTGTCGTATGAGAGCGTGGTGACGCTCGGCCTCGCGCTCGTTTCCACCATCGCGGCCGTTACGCTCGTATCGGTGGGCGCGATCCCGTTTCTCGGCCTCGTCTTGCCCAATCTCGTCAGCCTTCTCGTCGGCGACAACATGCGCGTCACCGTGCCTTGGGTGGCGGTGCTCGGTGCGCTCTTCGTCTTGGTCTGCGACATTCTCGGGCGCGTCCTGCGCTATCCCTACGAGATCCCGATCGGCACCATGGTCGGCCTCGTGGGCAGCGCGGTGTTTCTCGTCCTGATCCTGCGCGGACGCCATGCGTGAGACGGCCATGCGTGAAAGCGCGGTGATGAACCGGCCGCGCTGGGTGCTTCTGGTGCTCGTGCTCCTCGCGCTTGGAAGCGCCGCCCTGTTCCTGACGCTCGGTGCGCGCGGCGGCTGGGGCTTCGTTCTCGCCTTTCGCGGCGGTCGCCTCCTGGCGCTGGCCACCGTCGCCTTCGCCGTCGCCGTGTCCACCGTCCTGTTTCAGACGGTCACCGAGAACCGCATCCTCACCCCGTCCGTCATGGGGTTCGACTCGCTTTTCGTGCTGGTGCAGACCGCGCTCGTCTTCGCGCTCGGCCAGGGCGCGCTGGTTTCGCTGGGTCCGATCCCGCGCTTCGCGTTGAACGTCGCGGTCATGACCGGCTTCTCACTGCTTCTGTTCCGATGGCTCTTCCTCAGGGAGACGCACAGCCTGCACCGGCTGGTGCTGGTCGGCATCGTTCTCGGCATCCTGTTCCGATCGCTGTCCAACTTCCTTCAGCGCATTCTCGATCCGAATGCCTTTCAGGTACTGCAGGACACGCTGTTCGCCAGCTTCTCGCGCGCCGACGTGAGCCTTCTCGGCGTCTCGCTCGTGCTCATCGCGGCGGCTTCGCTCGTGCTCCTGCGCATCGGCCATCGCTTCGACGTGCTGACGCTCGGGCGCTCGCACGCGATCAGTCTGGGGCTCGACCATCACCGCACGGTCATGACCATCCTCCTTTGCGTGTCCGTTCTGGTGGCGGTCTCGACCGCTCTTGTCGGCCCCGTCACGTTCTTCGGGCTCTTGGTGGCGAGCCTCGCGCGGGCGCTGGTGGGCGACAGCCGGCATCGCTTCGTTCTGCCCGCCGCCGTGCTTCTGGCGATCGTGACGCTGGTAGGCGGCCAGACGATATTGGAGCGCGTCTTCCGCTTCGACACCGCGCTTTCCATCATCGTGGAGTTTTTGGGGGGCCTCGTCTTTCTCGTTCTCGTGCTGCGGGGAGCCGCCCGATGATCCAAACGCTCGGCGTGACCAAGCGCTATGGCGAGACGCTGGTGGTGGACGACGTGACGCTCACCATCCCCAAGGGCGGCCTCACCTCCATCATTGGGCCGAACGGCGCGGGCAAGTCGACGCTTCTGTCGATGATCGCCCGGCTGGTCGGGCTCGACGCGGGCGAGATCCATGTCGGCGGGCTGGATGTCGCGACGACGCCCGGCTCCGTCATGGCGCGCCATCTCGCCATCCTGCGGCAGGACAACCACCTGACCGCGCGGCTCACGGTGCGCGATCTCGTCGCCTTCGGGCGCTATCCCTATTCGCGCGGGCGTCCCACGCCGGAGGATCGGGATCATGTCGAGCGCGCGCTCGGCTATCTCAATCTCGGCGATCTCGCCCATCGCTTCCTGGACGAATTGTCCGGCGGCCAGCGCCAGCGCGCCTTCGTCGCCATGGCGCTCTGCCAGGACACGGACTACGTCCTTCTGGACGAACCCCTGAACAATCTCGACATGCGCCATGCCGCCGGCATGATGGGCCTTTGGCGCCGGGCCTGCGACGAGCTCGGAAAGACCGTGGTGATCGTGCTCCACGACATCAACTTCGCCTCCTGGCATTCCGACCACATCGTCGCGATGCGAGGCGGGCGCGTCTGCCGGCAGGGCAGGCCGGAGACGATCATCCAGGCGGCCGCCTTGCGCGAGATCTACGACATGGACATCGCCGTCCACGAGATCGCCGGGCGCCGGGTCTGCCTTTTCTACGAATAGAAGCGCCCACCGAACCCTATTGCGGTTCTGCGGAGCACCCTCGCCGAGCCTCGGCGTGTCTTGCATAAGCTGTGGCGACAGACGACATCCGTCCCATTACTAAGGTCGACTTAAGTACATCGATAACCCGATTGTGATTTGGTGTGGCACATCTGCAAAACATGAGTATGATTCTCATGTTTTAGAGACGTTCTTCGTTGAGGCCGGGCACTTGGGATCGCTAGACCCGACGCGATCCTGTTTCGTGGGCATGCCAGCCCACCCGTCCCGGAGACCCCAGTATGCCACCGCGCGCGTTCGCCCCGTCCTCCCTCGTCCTCGTGAGCGTCTCGCTCCTCGCGCTCACGGCAGGTCCCGCTTCCGCTCAGGAAGCGCGGCGCGCGGCCGGCAACGGCGCGGCGAACACGGTGACCCTCGACACGGTCGTGGTGGAGGGCTCGGGCACCTCGGGTCAGCCGCCCGCCACCGGCACGCTCGGCCAGCCGCCCGCGCCCTATGCCGGCGGGCAGGTGGCGACCGGCGCACGGCTCGGCGCGCTCGGCAATCGCGATGTGCTCACCACACCCTTCAGCGTCACCAGCTTCACGGAGAAGCTGATCCGCGACCAGCAGGCCCGCACCATCGCGGACGTCGTGTCAAACGATCCGTCCGTGCGCAACGACGCGCCGGCCTTCAGCGAGCGCGACAGCTTCTTCATTCGCGGCTTCTCGGTGGTCAATCTCGACACCGCCTATGACGGGCTCTTCTATCTCGCCAACCCGCGCCGCTCGTTCCTGGAAGGCATTGAGCGCGTCGAAGTCCTCAAAGGGCCGTCGGCGCTTCTTAGTGGCGGCGTTGGCCGCGTCGGCGGCACGATCAACCTCGTTCCCAAGCGCGCCACGGATCAGCCCATCACACGGCTGACCACGACCTATGTCGGCGACAGCCAGGTCTGGCCGCAGTTCGACCTCGGCCGCCGCTACGGACCGAACGGCGAATGGGGCGTGCGCGTCAACGGCTCCTATCGCGCCGGCGACACGCCGCTGGACGGCAACGAGAACGAGGTCACCGTCGGCGCGCTGGGTGCGGACTATCGCGGCGAGCGCGTGCGCGCCTCGATCGATCTCAACCATTCCGACCAGAAGATCGACGCGCCGACCTCGCTCTTCAACGCCGCCGCGCCCGGCATCGTCATCCCGAGCGCGCCGGACGGGCGGATCAACACCGCGAACGGTTTCGAGTTCATCGATTCCACCTACAACATGGCGGCCGGACGGGTGGAGTTCGACCTGTTCGACGAAACCACGATCTACGCCGCCGGCGGCATCAGCCGCTATCGCGAGGACTTCCTCACCTCCTCCTACACGATCGGCGATTCGCGCATCCGCAACCCGCGCCCCGGCGACGCGCAGGTCGACTTCGGCTTCAACCCGCAGGAGATCGAGGGCCGCTCCGGCGAGATCGGCCTGCGCTCGCGGTTCGACACGGGGCCTGTCGGCCATCAGCTCGCCGTCTCGGCCTCCAGCGCGCGCAACGAGAACCACCGCGGCGAGTTCAACCCGCGCAACCTGCGCTTCCAAACCTACACCACCAATATCTACGACCCGACGCCCTTCCGAGGCACCCGGCCGAACCTTGCCGGTCTTCCCACCGCCAGCAATCTCATTCCCTTTGCCGATGTGCTTGCCAACAGCCTGTCGCTGTCCGACACGCTGTCCTTCGCCGAGGACCGCTTCCAGCTGACGCTGGGCGGGCGATACCAGGAAATCCGCTCGCGCGGCTTCAACACGCGGCCCGGCATTCCCAGCGCTCCGGTCGGCGCGCGCAACTATCTCTACGAGGATTCGCGTCTCAGCCCGGCGGTCGGCGCGCTGGTGCGCCTCACCGACCATTTCTCCGTCTACGGCAACTATATCGAGTCGCTGAACGAAGGGCCGACCGCGCCTTCCACGGCCCTCAACGCCAACGAGATCTTCGCGCCGATCGTCGCCAAGCAGAAGGAAGTCGGCGTCAAATACGATTTCGGCACGTTCGGGCTCACCACCTCGCTGTTCGAGATCGAGCTGCCCAGCGGCTTCACCAACCCCGCCTCGCGCCTCTTCTCGGTGGACGGGCTGCAGACCAATCGCGGCGTCGAGCTCACGATGTTCGGCGAGGTGAGCGACAATCTGCGCCTTCTCGGTGGCGTCACCTTCATCGAGGCGGAGCTGACGCGCACGGCCGGGGGCCGGTTCGACGGCAACACGGTGCCGGGCGTGCCCAAGACCGCGTTCAACCTCTACGGCGAATACGACCTGCCCTGGATCACGCCGGGCCTCACCGCCACCGGCCGCGTGGTCTACAGCAGCGGCACGCGCTACGACCAGGCCAACACGCAGCGCGTGGACGGCTGGACGCGGGTCGATCTCGGCGCGCGCTACGCCTTCACCGGCCCTTACGACAAGCCGGTGGAGCTGAAGGCGCAGGTCGAAAACGTCTTCAACGAAAACTACTGGGCCTCTTCCGCCCGCGGCTTCCTCGCCGCGGGCGCGCCCCGCACCGTCCTCGTCTCGGCCTCCTTCGAGTTCTGAGCGCCGAAACGACGCCCTCGCAGGCGGGCGGCGGAACCGAACGGGGAGACCCTGTCCCCTCCCACCGCCGCCCGCCCAGCCGCCAGACCTTCAGCCAGACCTTCAGCCAAGGGGGGCCTTGCCCATGTCGGACACCTCCGAGCACGTCGCCGAGATGGCGGCGTTCCGCAGCTTCGCCAATGGTTATCTCCGGGAGATCGACGCCGGCATCGGCGTGCGGCACGCCCTGGCCGACGGCCCGCCCGCCGCTTGCGTGGAATGGGCTCTGCCGGACCAGCGAGCGCTGCTGCGGGCCGAGCTTCGCTCGCCCTCGCTCTGCGGCGCGCATGGGTTCGGGCGGCTGTGGACCCGGCAGGTGCACGAGCCGCGCTGGCGCCTCACCGCGCCCATGGAGGCGATCCAGCTTCTTTTACGCGAGGCTTATGCGCGGGTCGAAGGGCCGGAGAGCCAGGGCGCGCGCGGACGCGAACTGGCGCTTCTCGGCCGCATTCTCGACAGCTATCGCGAAACCGCGCGGCAGGTGGCGCTGCGGCGGCGCGAGCCGCTGGACGAGACGGATTTCATCGGCGCGGAGCGCGCGCTCCTGTTCGGTCACTGGCTGCACCCGACGCCCAAGAGCCGGCACGGGCTGACCGACTGGCAGGCTCGCCGGTACGGACCGGAGGAAGGCGGTACGTTCCAGCTCGCGGTTTTCGCCGCCGACCGCTCGCTGGTGCGCCAGGACTCGGCGGCCGGGCGCGCGGCCGAGACCATCGCCCTCGACCTGCTGGGCGAGGACGCAGCCACGCTGCCGCTCCGCTCAGGCGAGGTGGCACTGCCCATGCATCCGCTGCAGGCTGAGGCGCTTCTTCTTCAGCTCCCTGTGGAGGCGGCGATGGCGTCTGGCGCCCTGCGCCTTCTCCGGCCCTGCGGCCCCCGCTTCGCCGCCACATCCTCGCTGCGCACGGTCTACGCGCCGGAAGCGGCCTGGATGGCGAAGTTCTCGCTGCCGGTCACGCTCACCAATTCGCTGCGCGTCAATCGTCTGGCCGAGCTCCAAGCCGGCGTCGCCATGGCGCGGCTTCTCGCCCGGCTTCCCTTCACGGCAAGCGTTCCGCACTTCCATGTCATCGCCGATCCCGCCTATCTCACGCTTACCCTGCCGGGGCGCGAGGAGAGCGGGTTCGAGACCGTGTTCCGCGAGAACCCGTTTCGCGACGGGTCCGAGCGCGGCATCGCCGCCATCGCGGCGCTGACGGCCGAGCCGCTGCCGGGCCAGCTGTCGCTCTTGGAGCGGCTGGTTCGCGGGCTCTGCACGCCCGGCGGCGAGCGGCCCGCAACGGTCGCCCATCGCTGGTTCGAGCTTTATCTCGACTGCTGCGTGGAGCCGGTGATCGCCCTCTACGACCGGCATGGCATCGCGCTCGAAGCGCACCAGCAGAACGCCCTTGTCGACGTCTCGTCGGGCTGGCCGACCCGGGGCTTCTACCGCGACAATCAGGGCTTCTATCTCTCGGAGGCCGCCCGGCCCCGGCTGGAAGCGCTGGTTCCCGAACTCAGCGGCATCTCCTCGCTCTTCTTCGACGATCAGGAAATCCGGCGGCGGCTTTCCTATTATCTTGTGGTCAACCAGCTGTTTTCCGTCGTGGCGCGGCTCGGGCAGGACGGGCTGGCAAATGAAGCCGACCTGCTGACAAGGCTGGCGGCGCGGCTGGAGCGGATCGGGCGCGAGGCGCGCGGGCCGGGGCGGGCTTTCGCGCGCGCGCTTCTCGACGCGCCCGTGCTCTTCACCAAGGCCAATCTGCGCACCCGCCTCCAGGACCGGGACGAACTGGCGAGCGGCGACGGGTGCGGCCTCTACCGCCCCCTGCCCAACCCGCTGGCGAAGATCCGGGAACGAGCGCTCGATGCTCTCGCGTCCTGACGCCGTCGCCCGCGAAGGGGCGGAGGAGCGCGTCGTCCGGCAGCTGGCGGAAGCCGCCCTCTACGAGGGGCTGGCAGAAGACGTGGCCGTGGACGAGCGCGCTGAGACGATCACTTGGCGGCTCGGGCGAACGAAGCTCCGCGCCCGAGGCGGCATCGGCCCTTTCGGCCGTCCGCGCATCGAAGCCGGCACGGTGGAAATGGAGGACGCGAGCGGCGGCTGGCGCAAGCCGGAGGCGGCGCTTCTGGTGAACGCCCTGCCCGCCTCGCCGGAGGCGCGCGAGCGGCTGGCGGCGGAGCTGGCGCAGACGGTGGCGCTCTGCGATTGGAACGCGAAGACGCTGCCGTACCGCGACCGGCGGACCTTACCCTTCGCGCTCCTTGACGCCGCGATCGACGAGGGCCACGCCTATCATCCCGCCTTCAAGGCGCGGACGGGCTTCACGCTTGCCGACCATCGGCGCTACGGGCCGGAGGCTGCCGAACCCTTCCGCCTCCCCTGGCTGGTGATCCGCCGCGATTGTCTGGATCAGGTCCTACCCGAGGCCGAGGACCGCTTCTACAGCGGACTCCTGGGCGAGGATCTCGACCGGATCGCGCGCCTTCTCGAACCGGCAGGGCTTCGCACGCACGCGCTGATGCCCATCCATCCCTGGCAACTCCAATATCTCAAAACCGGCCCCTTCGCCCAATGGCTGACCGATGGCCGCGCGCGCGAGCTGGGGGAGGCCGGGCGCCGCTACCGGCCCAGCCAGTCCTTGCGCACGCTCCACGACGCCGACGACCCGACCGCGCCCAGCGTCAAGCTGGCGATGAGCGTGATGAGCACGTCGAGCCTTCGCATTCTCGATCCGCATTTCGTTCTGACCGCCCCTGCCCTTTCGCGCTGGCTCTGCGAGATCGTCGCGAGCGATCCCTTGTTCCGCACCCGCTACAGGCTGGATCTCCTGCCCGAGGACGCGGCGATGCTGGCCGATCGGGGCGGCCCGCTCGCGGGCCAACTCGCCGCGATCTGGCGCGGGAGCCCCCGCCTCGAACCCGGCGAGGCCGCCGTGCCCTTCAACGCGCTCTGGGCGCAGGAGGCGGACGGCTCGCTCTTCGTCGCCCCCTGGCTCGAGGCCCATGGCGGCGCCGAGCGCTGGCTGGCGCGCCTGGTGGAGGTCGCGGTGCTGCCGGTCTGGCATATGCTCCTCGCCCACGGCGTGGCGCTGGAGGCGCATGGCCAGAACATGATCCTCGTCCACCGGGACGGCTGGCCCGAGCGCGTGATCCTGCGCGATTTCCACGAGAGCGCCGAATATGTGCGGGAGTTCGTGCGCGCGCCCGACCGCATCCCCGATTTCGGGGCGATCGACCCCGCCCATGCCGGCCCGGCCGACGATCGGTTCCACGCCATGCGCTCGCCCGCCGTTCTGGCCGAACTCGTCACCGACAGCCTCTTCGTCTTCAGCCTCGCCGAGCTCACCCATCGCCTCGCGCGTCGGCATGGGCTGGACGAGGCCGGGTTCTGGCCGGCGCTGGCTCGAAGGCTCCTGCGCCACGCCGCCGAGCACGGGCTGGAGGCCCGGCTTGAAGCGCTCGAGATCGGCGGGGCGGGCTTGCGCGTGGAATCGCTCCTCAGCCGCAAGCTCGGCGCGGGCGCGGACCAGAGCAGCCACCTTGTGCCCAATCCCTTTCGATCCATCCTGAAACCCGGAAAGACCGCCCGATGATCGAGATCGACGAGCGCGTGATCGCGCCCACCCAGATGCGGGACCATATCGCCGGTGTCGCCTCCCTGTTCGGCGCTGCGGCCGAACGCGGCGAGCGCGTCGCCGCACGCTGCCAGGACCCGGCCGAAAGCCTCGCCTTCGTTCTGGCAGCGCGCGAGCATGGCGTGACGCTCCTGCCCATTCACCCCGCCCTGCCGGACGAGGGCGCCCGCCGGCTGGCCGAGCGCGCCGGCTGCCATCTCCTGTTTTGGGATGGTCCCGAGCCGATCCGTCTCGCGCCGGCACCGGCCCATCCCATCGGCGAAGCCGCGCTGCTGCAGATGAGTTCGGGCACGACCGGCGAGCCCAAATGCATCGCCCGCTCCTGGCGCGCGGTGGGCGAGGAGATCGAGAGCTATGTCTCGGCCTTCCCCGAGCCCGCCGAGATGACGCCCGTCGTCGCCTGTCCGATCACGCATTCCTACGGCCTGATCTGCGGGGTCCTCGTGGGGCTGCGGCGCGGGCGCGTGCCCGTCATCCTCGACACCACCAATCCGCGCGCGCTGATCCGTCGCCTCAAGGCCATCGACCGCCCGCTTCTCTACACCTCCCCCGCGCTTCTCCACACGGTGAGTCGCCTTCTGCCGGAGGGGGAGACGATCCACGCCGCGATGACCTCCGGCACGGTCCTGCCCGCGCCTTGGTTCGCGCAGATCCGCAGCCGCGTCACCCATCTGTTCCAGCAATATGGCTGCTCGGAAGCCGGCTGCATCGCCATCAATCCCGACCTGACGGCGGCCGACCACATGGGCCGCGCACTGCCCCATCACCGCCTTCGCGCCGGCGCGTCGGCCGAGGCGCCGGCTGAGATCGTGGTGGAAGGCGTGGGCGGCCCGGTGCGCACCGCCGATCTCGGCTATCTCCAAGAGGACGGAATGCTCGTCTTCGTTTCGCGCATGGACGACACGATCAACGTCTCCGGGCTCAACGTCTACCCCGGCGAGGTGGAGGATCGGGTGATGGCCATGCCCGGCATCACCGACGCCGTCGCCTTCGCCCGGCCCGACAGTTTCGCGGGCGAGCGGGTCGCGCTCCTGTTCACCGCCGAAACGCCGATCGACCCCCGCGCCTTGCAGGACTGGGCGCGGCGCTGGCTGGCGGGCCATCAGGTGCCCGGCGAGGCGATCCAGGTCGAGGCCCTGCCGAGGCAGGCGAACGGCAAGATTTCTCGCCGCGCGGTGGCCGAGGCCTATCGAAACGGCGCCTTCGACCGGGTGACGGCATGACCCGCGAGGCGATCGTGGAGGCAATCCGCGCCGTTCTCAGCGACGAGATGCGCCATCCCCATCTCGATCGGTTCGGGCGGGACGCGCGGCTGAACGAGGACCTTTACCTCGATTCCGTGCAGCTTCTGCAGATCATCCTCGCGCTGGAGACCCGTCTCGCGCTCACCATTTCAGACGAGACCGTGAGCCGCCAGGACGTCTCGACCGTGGCGGATCTCGCGGCCCTTCTCCTGCCGCAGGGCGAACCGGCCCCGGCCGCCGAGGCGGTCAAGGAGCCCGTAAGCGAGGGCGTCCATGGCGAGATGCCCTACGACCTCAAGATCCACTGCTTCGTCAGCTGCGTCTGCGACGGGTTGAAGAAGCGCGGCATCGACCACCGGCCCTATTACGCCCTGATCTGGGACGCCGAGTTCACGATCACCGACGATTTCCGCCTCGCCTATCATTCGGACGCGACCGACCACGAAGCTTTCCGCCACTGGTTCGAGCGGCTTTACGGCGTGCGGCTGGACACGTGGTACGACGCCTCGCTCTCCAAGGACGCCAATCTCGCAACGCTGCACGACCTCGTCGAAGAGAGGCGCGAAAGCGAATGCGTCATGGTGATGCTGGATATGTTCCACCTGCCCGAGCGCGAGAACAAGTTCAACCAGAACCCCTTCCCGCATTATCTCATGCTGGAGCGAACCGAGGACCCCGACGTCTGGCAGGTCAGCGATCCCGACTTCCGCTGGGAGGGCCGGATCGAGCGCGACAGGCTCGAGAACGCCATCCGGCAACCCAGCGTCGCGGGCGGCTATCGCTTCGACATGGCCGAGGCCCATGCGCCCGCCAGCGCCGATCTCGACGCCTTGTTCCAGGCCTGCCTTCACCTGGCGTCCAACCCACTGATCGACGCGGTGCGGGCCATCGTCTCGGCCCATGCCGAGGGGCGGGACGGTCTCGAACTCGCCGGCCTCGGCGAGGCGCTGCGCGAACTCCCCGTCATCACCATTCGCAAATGGGCCTACGAGCACGGCTTCGCCTTCTTCTGGCGGGCGCTGAAATGGCCTCATGCCGAGTTCGAAACCGTTTGCGACGAGATCGAGACGCTCGTGAACGGGCTGACGGCCCTCCACTATCAGGCTCTGAAAGTCGCCAGGACCGGCGACGCCGCGCTCGCCGCCGCGCTCATAGACCGGCTCGATGGTCTCGACGCGGTGGAAACCGCGATCAAACAACGGCTGGGGGAAGCCTATGCCGCCTGGCGCAGGGGTGTCGTCTCATGAAGGTCTCGCTGTGCACGATCACCTTCCGCCATCATCTCGTCTCGATCAGCGACATCGCGGGTTTCGCGCGCCGCGCGGGCTTCGACGGGATCGAGCTCTGGGGCGCCCATGCCCGCAATCTGGGCCCGGGAGAGCATGCGGCCTGGCTGTCGGCGCAGGGCCTCACCGTTCCCATGCTCAGCGACTATCTGCCCCTCGACGCCGAGGAGGACTGTTTCCGCCGCTGCATTAATGAACTCGGCGAACTCGCCCGTCTTTGGGGCGCCCCTCGGGTGCGCACCTTCGCGGGAAACCGGGGGAGCGCGGCGACATCAGCCGGGGAGCGGCGCTTCCTGACCCGGCGCCTGCGCGAGGCGGCGGCGCGGTTCGGGGACCACGGGCTGCGCCTTCTGGTGGAGACCCATCCCGGCACGCTGGCCGACGGTCTCAGCTCGCTCCTCCAGCTTCTGGACGAAGCCGCCGACCCGGCCCTTCGCGTCAACTTCGACACGCTGCATGTCTGGGAAGGCGGCGCCGACCCGCTGACCGCGCATGATCAGCTGGCCGGGCATATCGACTATTACCACCTCAAGAACGTTCGCCGCCGGGCCGATCTCGGTGTCTTCGAGCCCGCCAATGTCTATGCGGCGGCGGGGCGGCGGGAGGGCATGACGCCGCTTTTCGAGGGAATCGTTGATTATCCCCAGTTTCTGCGGGCGCTGCCGAGACACGCAAAGGCCTCGCTCGAATGGTTCGGCGGGAACTGCCACGCCGTTCTCGCGGCCGACCTCGCCGCGATCCGGCACTTGCCGGACGCATCACGCCTGCGGGCCACGGGCTGAGGCGGCGCGGCCTTCAGAAAAGGTGGAACAGAACGAAGTAGAGGCTGCCGGCCAGAAGGATCGAGACCGGGAGCGTCAGGACCCAGGCGGCCGCGAGATTACGCAAGGTCGCGATCTGAAGCCCTGAGCGGTTGGCGACCATCGTGCCGGCGACGCCGGACGAGAGGACATGCGTGGTGGAGACGGGCAGGCCGAAGCCGTCGGCAGCCCCGATCATCGCCATAGCGACGAGCTCGGCGGACGCGCCCTGGCCATAGGTCAGGTGCGACTTGCCGATCTTCTCGCCGACGGTCACGACGATGCGCTTCCAGCCGATCATGGTGCCAAGGCCGAGCGCGAAGGCGACGGCCACCTTGACCCAGGTCGGAATGAAGCGGGTCGCGGCGTCGAGCGAGGCCTTGTAGGTCGAAAGGGTCTGAGCTTCCGCTTGGGTGATGCCAAGCGACGTCTCCTTGGACAGGCGCTTCACCGCCTCGGCGGCGAGATACATCGAGTTGCGCAAGTTCTTGGTGGCTGAGGCCGGCACGGCTGCGAGCGAGCCGTAGCCGGTGACTTCCGCGTCGATGCCGCGCATGAGGCCGATCAGGGCCGGCACCGTTTCCGGCGACAGCATCTTGTCGGCGATGTAGCGCGTCACGATCTCGGCCGGGGCCGCGGGCACCGCGGCCTGACCGGCATGGGTTTGCAGCACTGCCGTTGCCGCCGCCGACGCGGTATGGAAATCGGCGACATAGCGAGCGGGCACGGCGGTGTTGAGGGCATAGGCCGTCGGCACGGTTCCGATCAGGATCAGCATGATGAGGCCCATGCCTTTCTGGCCGTCGTTCGATCCGTGCAGGAAGCTCACGCCCGTGCAGGTGAAGATCAGCAGCCCGCGAATCCAGGCCGGCGGCGGGGTCGCGCCCTTGGGCTCCTGATAGAGCGCCTCGTTGCGAACCAAGATCTTCATGGCGAAGAACAAGAGGGCGGCGAGGCCGAACCCGAAGATCGGCGACAGAAGCAGGGAATAGCCGATCTTCGTCGCCTCGCCCCACTCGACGCCGGCGGTGCCGCTCTGGCCGTTCATCAGCGCGTTGGCGAGACCGACGCCGATGATGGAGCCGATGAGCGTGTGGGAGCTCGAGGACGGGAGCCCATACCACCATGTCGCGAGGTTCCAGAGGATCGCGGCCAGAAGCAGCGCGAACACCATTGCGAACCCCGCGCCGGAGCCGACTTTGAGAATGAGCTCCACCGGCAGGAGCGAGACGATGGAGAAGGCGACGGCCCCGCTCGACAGGAGAACGCCGAGGAAATTGAAGAAGCCCGACCAGACGACGGCGACGTTCGCCGGCAGGGAATGGGTGTAGATGACGGTCGCAACCGCATTGGCGGTGTCGTGGAAGCCGTTCACGAACTCGAAGCCAAGCGCGATGAGAAGAGCGAGAAACAGAAGCGCGAAGGGCAGATAGGTCGTGGTCTGCACGCCGGCCGCCGTGGCGTCGGAATAGATGCTGTAGCCGACATAGAGAATGGCGGCGAGAACGGCCGCCGCAAATCCCAGCTTCCCCGAGCTTCCGAGCCCACGATCGAGATCCGGCCGACGCGCCTCGAGGCTGAGGTTCGGATTCAAGGTGCTCATCGCGGCGTCCCCCTACACAATTTGGTGAGGCTACGCCGCTTCCATGACGTTTACGCAACGCTAACCAAGCGGAAGCGGCTCCCCTCCTTTGGACATCGGCATTGATACCGCGCGGAATGCGAGAGGATGCGGGGCCGGGGTCCCTTGACCCGATCCATGCGAGGCAAGGTCGGACCTGCCCCGATGGGTCCGAAGGGCCTGACGAGCGCCTGCCTTCGTCAGCCTACCAATATCCCACGCAGAGATTGTCAGCGGCAGGGCATCAAGGGAATGCGTCGCTTTCCCGACATACGCTTTCGGGCTTCGAAGATAGGCCCTCGACCTCCGTCATGCCGGAAGAAGGATAAGCTTCGCGCCCAGTCGCATATTCGCAAGTGCACCCTGCGCCTGATGCACAGTCAGCTTTCGAAGATAGGCGCAGCCAGGTCGGCCCGGCCTAGCGTCGCTCGTGGGTGCGGCGCGAGCACACCGAGGCATCGGCCCCTTATACTTTCGTATAGCGCGGATGACCCAATGCCAGTTCGCCCAGGGCGGCGCCCGGTGCTATCGCAGGGCTGCGAACGCCGCCGGCCTTTCGGCGGCGGTTCTCCAAGCCATCAGACTTCTCCGGCGAACACTCGATCGACGCGGCAAACCCGAGGCCCCCGGCCTCGGGCCTGATCGCGCCTGTTCGCCGCGCGGAGGCAAACCGGAGGTGGGCTCATGTCATTCCTTTTCGCCTATGCCCGAGGCGGCGGCCCGACGAGAGCGATCGCTTCGCTCGGCAGGACCAGCCTTTGGGCGGACGGGATCGCCTTCCTCCTGATGGCGGGCATCGCAGTGATGGTCGTGCACGGGGCGAACGAGGCGCGCCAGCCGCTCGAGGCCTTGCAGCAGACGCCGATCGTGCTCGATCCCGCGCGCCTGCCGGACTACGCCCTGCGCACCACGCTTCGCATGTTCGCCGCGCTCGCCGCCTCGCTCCTCTTCACCTTCACGGTCGCGACGCTCGCCGCCAAGAGCCGCAAGGCGGCGCTCATCGTCGTGCCCGCGCTCGACATTCTTCAGTCCGTGCCGGTGCTGGGCTTTCTGACCTTCACCGTCACCTTCTTCATGGGCCTGTTTCCCGGCCGGCAGCTCGGGGCCGAATGCGCTTCGATCTTTGCGATCTTCACCGGCCAGGCCTGGAACATGGCGTTCAGCTTCTACCAGTCGCTGCGCACCGTGCCGGACGATCTGGACGAGGTCTCGCGGCAGTTCGGCTTCTCGGCCTGGCGCCGGTTCGTCCGCCTCGATCTGCCCTTCGCCATGCCGAGCCTCGTCTGGAACATGATGATGTCGATGTCGGGCGGCTGGTTCTTCGTGGTCGCCTCCGAGGCGATCACGGTGGGCGACAAGACCGTGACCCTGCCGGGCATCGGCTCGTGGCTCGCCCTCGCCATCGAGGAGAAGAACTTCGGGGCGGTGGCGCTCGCCGTGGCCGCGATGGCCGTGGTGATCCTGCTCTACGACCAGCTTCTCTTCCGGCCGATCGTCGCCTGGGCCGACAAGTTCCGCTTCGAGCAGACCGCCTCCGCGAGCCGACCCAAGTCCTGGGCCTACGATCTCGTGCGCCGGACGCGTCTCCTGAAGACAATCGCCGCCGCTCTCGCCTGGCCCTTCCGCCTCGCCGAGACCGTTCGCCTGCCGGCCCTGCCCCGCGTGCCGATGCCGGCGATGGGCCGGACCTATGCGAAAGCCGTCGATCTCGCGTGGCTGGGGCTCGTCGTCCTCGGCTGCGCCTGGGGCCTGCGGCAGCTTGCGACCTTCATCGCCGAAAGCCTGACCTTCGCCGATGTCCGGGAGGCCTTCACCCTTGGACTTGCGACCCTGGCGCGCGTGGCCGCGACGACCGCGATCGCCAGCGTCATCTGGGTGCCGATCGGGGTCTGGGTCGGGCTGCGGGCGCAGTGGGCCGAACGCGTGCAGCCGGTGGCCCAGTTCCTCGCCGCCTTTCCCGCCAACGTCCTGTTTCCCTTCGCGGTCGTGGCCATCTCCGGCCTGCATCTCGACCCCAATATCTGGCTGTCCGTTCTGATGATGCTCGGCACCCAGTGGTACATCCTCTTCAACGTCATCGCGGGGGCGAGCGCGATCCCGACCGACATGAAGGAAGCCAGTTCCATCTTCGGCTTCCGAGGGTGGCAATGGTGGCGCCAGCTCGCGCTGCCCGCGATCTTCCCCTACTTCGTCACCGGCGCGCTCACCGCTTCCGGCGGCTCCTGGAACGCCAGCATCGTGGCGGAGACGGTCTCCTGGGGCGACACCAAGCTCGAGGCGGCGGGGCTCGGCTCCTACATCGCCAACGCGACGACGGCAGGAGACTTTCCCCGCGTCGCGCTCGGCATCGCCATGATGAGCCTCTTCGTCATTCTCTTCAATCGCACCGTGTGGCGGCCGATGTACGGCTATGCCGAGCGGCACCTGCGTCTCAACTGACCGGAAAGCGGGAGCGCGACCATGAACGCAATCCAGACTCATCCCCTCGTCGATGTCCGGGGCGTGCGCCATGCCTATGGCAAGGCGAGCGGCGCCGAGAAGCTGGTGCTCGACGACGTGAACCTCACGCTGTTCGACAACGAGATCGTCGCGCTTCTCGGCCGCTCGGGCTCGGGCAAGTCCACCCTTCTTCGCTCCATCGCCGGGCTCATCAAGCCGATGGTGGGCAGCGTGTCCTTTCCCGCCGCGCAGGCGAAAGGCGAAGTGACGAGCGTCAGCATGGTGTTCCAGAGCTTCGCGCTCTTTCCCTGGTTGACGGTCCTGCAGAATGTCGAGGCAGGGCTGGAGGCGAAGCGCGTGCCGCGCGAGGAGCGACGCAAGCGGGCTCTCGCGGCCATCGACCTGATCGGCCTCGACGGGTTCGAAAGCGCCTATCCCAAGGAGCTCTCGGGCGGCATGCGCCAGCGCGTCGGCCTTGCCCGCGCGCTCGTGGTGGATCCTTCAATTCTCCTGATGGACGAGCCCTTCTCGGCGCTCGACGTGCTGACCGCCGAAACGCTGCGCACCGACCTCCTCGATCTCTGGAGCGAGGGCCGCATGCCGATCAAGTCGGTCCTGATGGTGACGCACAATATCGAGGAGGCGGTGCTGATGTGCGACCGCATCCTCGTCTTCTCGTCCAATCCGGGCCGCGTCATCGCCGAGATCAAAGTGGATCTGCCGCAGCCGCGCAGCCGCCAGGACCCGAACTTCCGCGCCCTGGTCGAGGACATCTATGTCAGGATGACGACGCGCAGCGAGGTCGACCACCATCGGGAGGGGCTCTTCCCGGGAACGGGCATCGGCATGGCGCTGCCGCGCGTTTCCACCAACTCGCTGGCCGGCCTGATGGAGACCATCGCCGCGCCCCCCTACGAGGGGCAGGCGGACCTGCCCAAGCTCGCGGCCGAGCTGCAATACGAGGCCGACGACCTCTTCCCCATCGCCGAGGTGCTGCAGCTCCTGCGCTTCGCCGAACTCGGCAATGGCGACATCAAGCTTTTGACGGCGGGGCGGCGCTATGTCGAGGCGGAGGTTGACCAGCGCAAGCAGATCTTCGCGCAGCATCTCTTGAGCTACGTGCCGCTGGCCGCGCATGTGCGCCGCGTGCTGGACGATCGGCCGATCCACCGCGCGCCGGCCCGCCGGTTTCTGGACGAGCTGGAGGACACGCTGTCGGAGCCCGACGCCGCGCGGACCCTCAAGTCCATCATCCAGTGGGGCCGCTATGCCGAGACCTTCGCCTATGACGAGAGCGCCGATCTCTTCAGCCTGGACAATCCGAGATGACGCGCCGCTTGCCGACACACGCCTGTGACGAAGCCCTGCGATAGCGCTCGTCCCGCTCCGCAAAACCTCCCCGGACCCGATCGCGATGCTCGACCACCTGCCCGAAACGGCGCTGAACCTCTTTTCCGCCCTGGTTCTGGGCTGCGCCATCGGCTTCGAGCGGCAATGGCACCAGCGCATGGCGGGTCTTCGCACCAACACGCTGGTGGCGATCGGCGCGGCGATCTTCGTCACCTTCGCCGCCCTCATTCCCGGCGAGTCGAGCCCGACGCGCATGGCCGCGCAGGTCGTGTCGGGCATCGGCTTTCTCGGCGCAGGCATCATCTTCAAGGAGGGGTTGAACGTTCGCGGCCTGAACACGGCCGCGACGCTCTGGTGCTCGGCCGGCGTGGGAACCCTCTGCGGCGCCGGCTTCTATCCCCATGCCGCGATCTGCACGCTCTTCGTCATCGCCGTTAACCTCCTCTTGCGCCCGCTCGTGCGCGCCATCGAGCTGCGCCTGCCCTTGGCGCCGGACCTGAAAAGCATCTACACCGTCTCGATCGTCTGCCATGGCGAGCGCGAGGCGGATGTTCGGGCGCTCCTCCTGCGCGATGTCGGGACCAACCTCCACATTCAGGAAATCGAAAGCGCAAACATCGAGGATTCCAACCGGGTGGAGGTCAACGCGACGATGCGCGCCGACCAGCGGCAGGACCGCTTGATCGAGCAGATCATCGGCAGGCTGAGCCTGGAGCCGCTCGTCACCTCCGCCCGCTGGCGGTTCGACAGAATTTGATGAAAACCGGACGACGTGCATGGGAATGGGGCGATGATGGCGAGCGCGGGGGAGCGGAAGCGCGAGGCGCGGCGGCGGCCGCGTTGGCGCCTCGCGGCGCTCGCGGTTCTGACGGGTTCCATCTTCGTCGCCGACACGGTCACGCATTTCGAGATCGCCGTCGCGGTCTTTTATACGGCGGTCATCCTTCTCGCGATCGAGCTTCTGTCCGTGCGCGGCGTCGTGGCGCTGGCCGTCTTCTGCGCGGTGCTGACGGTGGCGAGCCTGTTTCTGACACGCTCGGGCGCCTTCGATTCCGGCCTCATGAACTGCGCGATCAGCGTTCTCGCCATCGCCGTCACCACCTATCTCTCGCTCAAGCTCGTGGCGGCGAAGGCGGCCGTCTTCGAGGCGCAGGCCAAGCTCGGGCAGATGGCCCGGCTGACGCGCCTCGGCGAACTCACCGCCTCCATCGCGCACGAGATCAATCAGCCGCTCGCCGCCATCTCCATGAGCGCGCAGGCGGGCTGCCGCTGGCTGAACCGCGAGCCACCCGATCTGGCCAAGGCGCAGCAGGCGCTCGGGCGCGTCGTCGAGGCGGCGAACCGGGCGGGCGACGTGATCATCCGCGTTCGGGGTCTGGCCAAGGGCGAGATGCCGCGCAAGCAGCGCCTCGATCTCAACGAGATGCTGCGGGAGGCGACCGTTCTGGCGCAAGGTGAGATCGAGCGAAACGCGATCGCCCTGTCGCTCGATCTCGCGGAAGGGCTCCCCCCTCTCCTGGCCGACAAGGTTCAGCTGCAGCAGGTCATGGCCAATCTGCTTCTCAACGCCATCGAGGCGATGAGCGCCGTGCCGGAGGCTCAGCGCGAACTGGAGATCGCATCGTTTCGCGAGGGCGCGCGGGATATCGGCTTTTCCATCTCCGACACGGGCGTCGGCCTCGGCACCAATGCGCTCGACCATCTCTTCGATTCCTTCTGGACTTCGAAGGAGGGCGGCATGGGCATCGGCCTGACGATCAGTCGCTCCATCGTCGAGGCCCATGGCGGGCGGATCTGGGCGACGTCCAAACCAAGGCTCGGCGCCGTCTTCCGCTGCACCCTGCCCTCCTGCGAAGGAGACGACACGTGATGGGCAAGATCGCCGGCATCGAGGGTTCGAGAGCGCCTGTCGTCTATGTCGTGGACGACGACCCCGGCATTCGCGACGCGCTGGCGGACCTTCTCGCCTCCGTCGACCTGACCGCGCAAACCTTCGGCTCGACGGAGGATTTCCTTGGCAGCGAAAAGCCGAACGGCCCGAGCTGCCTCGTCCTCGACGTTCGCATGCCCGGCCAGAGCGGGCTCGAATTTCATCGGCGGATGGGCGCGCACGGCCTGCGCATGCCCGTCATCTTCATCACCGGGCATGGCGATATCGAAATGTCGGTCCGCGCCATGAAGCACGGCGCGATCGAATTCCTGACGAAGCCCTTCCGCGATCAGGACCTTCTCGACGCGATCCAGGACGGGCTGAAACGGGACCGCGCGCGGTTGCAGATCTACGGCGAGTTCGCGGACCTCTGCCGCAACTGGCAATCGCTCTCGCCGGGCGAGCGGCAGGTGATGGCCCTCGTCGGGCAGGGTCTCCTCAACAAGCAGATCGCCGCCGATCTCGGCCTCAGCGAAATCACGGTGAAGGTTCGCCGGGGCCACGCGATGCGAAAGATGCAGGCCAGATCGTTGGTCGATCTCATCCGCATGCTAGACCGGATCACGCAGCTCGGCTGCGACTACCCGGTCGAAACGTGAAAATTCGCGGCGGTGCGGTTGGCCACCTTGCGGAGCCAACCGCATTGCTGCGTCCTGTCTCAGCCGGCGCGCAGCTTCTTGCCCGGCCGAACCCCGTCGATCGCCGTGCGGATCACGTTCTTGCGCTTGCGCTTGTGCATTTCGGGCGTGAGCGTGCCGCGAAGCATCTGTTCGCTGAGCGCGGCGGTCTCCTCTTTGGTCAGATCGCGCCCGCGCATCTTGCCGGCCTCGATCTCCCAGGCGTTCATCACACCCTTGGTCATGGTCTCTTTCTCCGTTGCGAGACCTCAACCGCTGGCGCCGGGCGACGTTCCGATCGTTTGGCTGATGGATAGCGCGACATCGTTCGCTGCGACCGCGCGTCAGCGGTTCGAGACCGTCCGCGCGCCAATCCCATTCCTCGCAAAGCTTGTTGGCCGAGCAAGCGATGGAGGAACACTTCGCCGCCCGACGCTCTTGCTCCTCGAAGAAAACCGGGAGAGCATCATGTCGAATACGAAAACACCCAAAGACGCCAAGACCACCGACGACAAAGAAGAGCAGGTGATCGCCGAGCAGTTCGAAGGTCTCGACAACGATCTGGTGAATGTCGGGAAGTTCACCGATCCCGAGGCGGACGCGGGCAGCCCCGACGCCAAAAGGGACCATGCCGACGAACCCGAGGTCTCGAACGATCCAGCCATCGAGACATCGAATACGCTCAAGCGTCCTTAACCCCTTGTACATCCACCACGGGCCGCCCACATGAGAGATCGACGGCGCGTCCCATAAAAGGTCGATGCGCCGCCGAGGCCCAGCGGGTTGTCCGACCACGGATGTACTGGCGAGTTGATTTGCAGGGCCGATCTCGAAAGAGACGCTGGAGCCGTTGGGTGAAATCCCCAGCGGCTTTTTCGTGTCCGGAAGGTTCCGATGCGGATCGCCAAACGGTCGTGCTGTTGCCGATCCATGGATGGGCGGCATGCCGGAGCGGCGGCCTCAGGTCTTCGGTCCAAGTGGGCCTAAAGTCATTCGCCGTTCGCGAACGACTCCGGTCGGAGATGATCCCTCCGCCATCCCTTCGCATGATCCACAAGCGCGCGCAGCTTGGCGGGAAGGTGCCGCCGGCTGGGGTAGAACAGGAAGAAGCCGGGCAGCGGCGGGCAGAAATCCTCCAGGACGATCCTGAGCGTTCCCTCGCGCAGGGATGGCGCGAAGGTTTCGGCCATGCCGATGGTGAGGCCCGCTCCGGCCCGCGCCATCTTCACCATCAAGGCCATGTCGTTGGTGGTCACTTCGGGATCGACAGCGACAGCGAAGTCCTGCCCATCTTCACTGAACTCCCAGCGATACGGGGCCGTATCGGCGGACGACCGCCAGCCGACGCAGCGGTGGCGTGTCAGCTCGCGCGGGTGAACGGGCGCTCCGGCCTGCGCCAGATAGGCCGGCGCGGCGACGACGATCTGGCGCTGCTCCAGGCTGACGGGAACCGCGATCATGTCGCGCTCGATCACCTCGCCCAGCCGAACGCCCGCATCGAACCCGGCGGCGACGATGTCGAACTCGGCATCGGTCACGACGATGTCGAGCCGAACGCGGGGATAGGCGGCGGCGAACGAAGCCAGCAGATCGCCGGACAGGAAGCTTTCCGCGATGGAAGACACCGCCAAGCGCAGGAGGCCGGAGGGCGTGTCTTCGGGCGTGGCGGTGGCCGCGATGGCTTCCTCGATCTCGGCAAGTGCGGGCGCGACCCGCTCCAGCAAGGCTTCGCCCGCTTCCGTCAAGGCGACACTGCGCGTCGTGCGTCGGAGCACCGCCGTTCCCAGCTCGTCCTCCACCTTGCGGACGGACTGGCTGACGGCCGACCGGGTGACGCCGAGCTGATCGGCCGCGGCACGGAAGCTGCGGACGCGCGCGACAGCGGCCAGCACGCGCAGAGCGTTGAGATCGATCGACATTGTCCACCCTCGCTTACCAAGCCATGCACCATTGGCTCGATAGTCGAGAAAGCGCGCCCCGGCTACCTTCCGCAAAACAAGCTGAGGTGGATGACCATGGACAAGATCGTACTCATCACGGGCGCCAGCAGCGGCATCGGCGAAGCCACCGCTCGCGTTCTGGCGGAAGCTGGAATGACGATGGTGCTCGGCGCGCGGCGGACGGATCGGCTCGATCGCCTGCGCGCCGAAATCACGGAGGCGGGCGGTACGGCACGCGTGCATCGGCTCGACGTGACGGATCGCGAAGACGTCGTGGCCTTCGCGAGGGCCGCTCTCGCGGAGTTCGGCCGCATCGACGTTCTCGTCAACAATGCCGGCGTCATGCCGCTCTCGCCCCTGGCCTCGCTCAAGGTTCAAGAGTGGGAGCAAATGGTGGACGTCAACATCAAGGGCGTCCTCTGGGGCATCGCGGCGGTGCTGCCTGCGATGAACGCCCAGGGCTTCGGTCACATCGTCAACATCGCCTCGATCGGCGGGCTTCAGGTCTCCCCGACCGCCGCCGTCTACTGCGCGACGAAATTCGCGGTGCGCGCGATCTCGGACGGGCTGCGCCAGGAGAACGACCGCATCCGCGTGACCAGCGTCTGCCCCGGCGTTGTGGAATCCGAACTGGCCGACAGCATCTCCGATGAAGCCGCACGGGCTGCGATGGCGAGCTACCGCGCGGTGGCGCTGAAGCCGGAGGCGATCGGGCGCGCCATCCTCCACGCGATCGCGCAGCCGGCGGACGTGGATACCACGGAGATCGTCGTGCGCCCGGTCGCCAACCCGGCATGAACGGCGATAAGGGCCATCCCTATGTCGGCCTATGGGTCACGGCCGACGGGCGCATCCGGCACGAACTCCTGCCAAACGGGCGCTACGACGAAGCGCGGAACGGGCGAGCGCATGCCTACCAAGGACGCTATGTCGTGACCGGCCGACACATCGACTATGTCGACGACACCGGCTTCACCGCCGACGGCGAGTTCGTCTCGCCCGACATTCTGCACCATGCGGGAATGATCCTGAGAAGGACTAAGGATCAGGCCTGACGGCGAAGACCGGGCGGCCCGTGCGCACGCCTTCGCACGGGCCCGTTGATCCGAAAGGCTCACGAGGCGCGATCCCTCGACGCCATCAAAGCCTCGATGCGCCGGGCCGTCTCCGGCGAAGCGGGATTGTAGACGATCATGCCGAGATCCGGGCGGCCGTCCACGGCGAAGGCGGAGAACTCCAGTTCGATCAGGCCATGCTCGGGATGGCGAAGGCATTTCAGCCCGTCCGCATGGCCGGCGACATCGTTGGCGCGCCACAGGGCCTCGAATTCGGGACTGAGCTTCGACAACTCATCCACCAGCTGCGCGATGTCGCCTTGCGCACCGGCGCGGGCGGCATCCGCCCGGAACGCGCCGACGACATAGCGGGCGACGCCGAGCCAGTCCGCCTGGGCCGCCTTGACGCGGGAATTCGTGAACATGAGACGCAGGATGTTGCGCTGCTCGCGCGGCAGCGTGCCGTAGTCGGTGAGCAGCGCCGCGGCGGCGGCGTTCCACGCCACCACATCCCAGGTTGCCGTCTTGATGATGGCCGGGCTGAATCGCATCCCGTCCAGAACGCGCTGCAGCCGGGGCGTCACGTCCTCCGGGCCTTGGTAGCGCGTCGCGGGAGGGCGCCCGAGGCCCAGAATGAAGAGGTGCTCGCGCTCAGGCTCGGTCAGCATCAGCCCAGCGGCGATCCGGTTCAGGACATCGGCGGAGGGCGCGCCGCCCCGCCCCTGTTCGAGCCAGGTGTACCAGGTCGGCGAGATGTTGGCGCGCTGCGCCACCTCCTCGCGCCGCAGGCCCGGCGTGCGCCGCCGCCCGGCGAAGCCGAACGTGGCGGGGTCCATCCGCGTGCGGCGGTTCTTGAGAAACGTCCCTAGTGCGTTGTCGGTCTCGCTCGGCATGGCGATCCTGTTGGCAATTATACCCTGATAAAGTCCCCTCTTTAACACGACAGCGTTTGGGCCGAAATCAATCTCCGAACATGATCGGAGATTATCCCATGCGCGTTTTTCTGACTGGTGCGACCGGGTTCATCGGCTCGCGCATCCTGCCCGAACTTCTGGCGGCCGGGCATCAGGTGCTGGGCCTGACGCGGTCCGACGCCGGGGCGCGAGCCCTATCGGTCGCGGGCGCCGAGCCCCATCGGGGCACGCTCGAAGATCTCGACAGCCTGCGCGCGGGGGCCGAGCGGGCCGATGCCGTGATCCACACCGCATTCGATCACGAGTTCAGCAATTTCGTCGCGAACTGCGAGAAGGATCGGCGAGTCGTAACCGCCTTGGGTTCAGTTCTTCAGGGGTCCGACCGGCCGCTGCTCATCACCTCGGGCGTTGCGATCGGTGATCCGGGAACGGGTCAGCCGGCAATGGAATCGGTCTTCAACACCGATCACCCGATTCCCCGCATTGCGTCCGAAGAGGCCGGCAACGCCCTGCTGGACAAGGGCGTCGACGTTCGCGTCGTGCGGCTTCCTCAGGTTCACGACCCGGTCAAGCAGGGTCTCGTCTCGCCGCTCATCGAGAATGCGCGCGAGAAAGGCTTCGTCGGCTATATCGGCGAGGGCGCCAATCGCTGGTCGGCGGCCCATGTGCTCGATGTCGCCAAACTCTACGCACTCGCGCTCGATCGCGGGCAGAAAGGCGCGCGGTATCATGCCGTCGCCGAGGAGGGCGTCGCCATGCGCGAGATCGCCGAGGCCGTGGCCCAAGGCCTCGGCCTTCCGACAAAGTCGCTCGCGGCTGCGGACGCCCCGGCCTATTTCGGATGGCTGGCGATCTTCGCCGGGCTGGATATGCGCGCCTCCAGCGCGTGGACCCGGGACCAGCTCGGCTGGCAGCCGACCGGTCCCGGTCTGATCGCCGACCTGCAGGCGATGCGGTACGCCCTGCCGACCGCGACAGCGTAAGGGTCGGGCGCCGGCGACGCCATGCTCGGGTCTGGCGTCGCCGGGCCGCCCCCGCCAAAGGAGGCCCGGCCGGGTCGCCGCTTCGGCGACGGCCGAGAAAGCGGCTACCGTTGGTCCGCGTTTCCGAGGCCGTCGAGTTGGCTGATGTGATCCGAGCCCAATGTCAGTTCGGCGGCGGCGACGTTCTGGTGAAGATGCGCGCGCTTCGACGTGCCGGGAATGACGAGGATGTTGGGGCTGCGCTGGAGCAGCCAAGCGAGAGCCACCGCTTGCGGCGTCCGCCCGAGGTCGCCGGCCACCTCGCTCAGGCGATCCGCCTGCAGCGGTGTGAAGCCGCTGAGCGGGAAATAGGGGACGTAGGCGATCCCGTCCTCGGCCAGCGCGTCGATCATCGCGTCGTCGGTGCGATGCACGAGGTTGTAGTGGTTCTGCACGCAGACGATCTCGGCGAGATCGCGGGCGGTTCGCAATTGCGCCGCGCTAACGGTGCTGATGCCGATATGGGCGAGAAGCCCCTCCTCCTGCATCTGCCGCATGACCTTCATCGGCGCGGCGACGTCATCCTCCGGGCTGCCCATGCGAAGATTCACGATCGGCATCTGCGAAACGCCGAGCCGGTCGAGATTGTCCTCCACGGACTTGCGCAGGAAATCCGCGTTCCGCTCCAGAATCCACCCGCCCGCCTCGTCGCGCCAGGCGCCGATCTTGGTGACGAGCACGAGGTTCGCCGGATAAGGGTGGAGCGCTTCGCGGATCAGGCGATTGGTGACATGGGGGCCGTAGAAGTCGCTGGTGTCGATATGGTCGATGCCGAGCGACAGGGCCTCGCGCAGGACAGCTTTCGCCTCCTCCGGATCGCTCGGCTCGCCGAACACATGCGGGCCAGCGAGTTGCATCGCCCCGTAGCCCATCCGGTTGACGGACAGCGTGGTGCCGGGAAAGGTGAAACGTCCGGCCGCAGAGGCCTTTGGGTTCGTGTCGGTCATGTGTGTCTCCTCGTTTATGAGGTGAAGATCGCGCGTTCCCCCATTGTTGATAAGCCGGCCTCCGGCGAATAGCCTGTTCGGCATGGCGAACAATGACGCGCGATCCTCCCTCGACGATCTTCGGGTGCTCCTTGCGGTGACGGAGGCCGGGGGCTTTCGGCGGGCCGCTCGAAGCCTCGGCCTCTCGGTCTCCACCGTCAGCGAAACGATCACGCGGCTGGAAAGCAGTCTCGGCGTGCCCCTCATCAGCCGCACGACCCGCAGCGTCATGCCGACCGAAGCGGGGCGACGCCTCACCGAGCGGGTCGCGCCACTGCTTTTCGAGGCGCGGGCCGCGCTGGACGAAGCGGCCAGCTCAGGCCCGGCGCTGCGGGGGCGGCTCAAGCTCAACGTGCCGGGCGCCGTCATGGTGGACATCCTGCCGCCGCTGATCGATCGCTACATGGCGGCCTATCCCGATGTCCGGGTCGAGATCGTGGTGGAGGACCGGCTCGTGGACATTACCGCCGCCGATTGCGACGCCGGCATCCGCTATGGCGAGCATCTGGAGCAGGATATGATCGCCGTTCCGATCGGCCCTCGCCGACAGGAAGGGGCGCTCGCGGCCTCGCCCGCCTATCTCGCGCGCCGTGGCCTCCCCGCCCATCCCAGCGACCTTCTCGACCACGACTGCATCCGCGTCCGGATCTCGGGCGCCGCGCTCGGCCCTTGGGAGTTCGAGCGCGAGGGAGTGGAACTCACCGTCGATCCGCCGGCGCGGCTGACCATGGGAACGGGGGGTGCGGCCGCCGCGATCGAGCTCGCGATCGCAGGCCACGGCATCGTCTACATGTTTCGCAACTGGCTCGATCCGCATCTTGCGAGCGGCGCTCTCGCGCCGCTCCTGCCCGACTGGTGGCAGCCGTTCGACGGTCCACGCCTCTACTTCTCGCGCCGCCTTGTGCCCGCACCGCTGCGGGCCTTCATCGATCTGGCAGCCGACGAGCGCTCGCGGCCGCCGTCCGCCTAGACGGGACTTGGGTTCCCAGCCGAACAGCGAGAAAGACCCGAATGCGAAAGGGCTCGCCGCCGGGTCTTCCGTCGTCATGACGAGAGATTTACGACGCGCCGGTCAGCCTTTCGGCGGCACGCCCGTGGGCATCTTGATGACCTTGCCATCCGGCATGATGATGTCGCCAGGGCTCTGGCCGGCTTCGCAAGGGCCGATATAGCTGGCGTCGATTTCCATCTGGCGCCGGACGGGCTCCTTGGAGTCGGGCATTCCGATCAGCGTGGTGTCCACCTTCATATGGATCTTGCTGTCGAAGTCGCCGCTAATCGTGCTCTTTCCCGTCGCCGAGATCGGGCCGATCTTGCATTCGGATTCGCTCTCATAGCCCGCCCCGGTCTTGACCAGGGTTTGCTTGGAGCAGTTCTGCCCTGCGCCGAAAGCGCCTTGGGCCAGTTGGTCCGTCTTTTCGTCGATGCACTGGCGGACCGTGACGTCGCCATCCGGCGATTTGGTCTGGGTCTCCCACAGGCCGGCCTTGCGGGGCGGCAGTGTCTCGGCCGCGACGGCCGAACCGAGTGTCGCCAACATCGTGGCGATGCAGGCAGTAGCAACACGAACTCGCATAAACGCTCCCTCGAATACCGTGGCACGAGCCACCGAGCGAGACAAAGCTAGGTTGTTCCCCCACACCGGCAAGCAAAACAGCCTCGATCGGGTCCGATCCGCAGCGGCGCAAAGCCGGTTCCGGGTCTCGTGTCGCTCCCCTTGTCTCTGCCCGATCGCGAGGCTCGAAGCCAAAAAGGCGTGGCCGTCTCTCGATCGTTTAGGGAACTAGAGACCTTCCGACCGAGTTATCACGAAAGCTTGAACAAGCCCGCGCCGGTCCTGATCTGAAGGGAGACAGACGGGACATCGCGACCCTGCTGACGACGACGATTTCAACACCCCTCCCACGCTGCATTCGGAGATCATGATGCGCAAGACTGCAACGATCGCCCTGTTCGCCATCCTCACTCTCGCTGCCGGTCCGTCCTATGCCGCCGGCTGCCTCAAGGGCGCCGCGGTGGGAGCCGTGGGTGGCCATTTCGTCGGCAAGGGCCATTCCGTCGCGGGCGCGGCGGCCGGATGCGCCATCGGCCACCATCGCGCCAAGGTCGACGCCCGCAATCAGGCCAAAGAGCAGGCTCAGGCCCAAGCTCAGTCCCAGGCCGGGCAGCCGGCGCCGAAGAAATAAGGCCTGGTTCAGTTCGATATTGATGGGAGGGTCGGCGAGCGCCGGCCCTTTCCTTTTCTCCCGCCGGCGGCGAACCGCTGAGCTTCAAACGCGGGACGGCGGCGACAGAAGCCGCAAGGGCAGCGTGGATGTCGGCGGCGTGTCCGGGTCGGATCGGGAACGAGCGCTCGCGCTTCGCAAGGTTTCCTCCAGCGCCCGCCGCTCGCGGCGAATGAATGCGAGCGCGGCGTCTCGCGATACGAAGAGCCCGCCGCAGCGATTGCATGGTCCTTCCACGAGCCAGCATCCCCGGCCGTTGGGCCGCAGCGTGAAGGCCAACGGGTCGAAAGCGCTCTCCCATTCGCGCAGGGCACTCATCGGGTGGCGACCTTCGGCTGAGCGGCACCGGGCGCCGCCTGCGCTTCGTCCAACATCTGGCGAACGGCCTCGACCTGCCGACGCGCGGCTTGGCCGAGCGGATGCAGGGGAAGGCGAACCGTCGTCTCACTTCCGATGGCATCCTGCAAAAGCTCTTTCAGCGCGGGCACGCCCTCCGCCTCCACGAGATCGGCAAGCGGCTTCAAACGCGCGGCGACGTCCCTCACGCGGGCGACATCCCCCTCCTCGATGGCCTGCCAGAGCGCGACCACCAAGGCCGGTGTGCAGTTCGCGACGGCGCTGAACAGCCCGTCCGCCCCCAGCAGTCCGCAGGCGGCGGCCGTCGGCTCGTGAGCCGCGAGAAACGAGACGCCATTTCTGGCCCGGCTCATGCATTCGACATGCAGCGGGTTGGGCGAATGGTCAATGACCGACGCCACCGTTCCGATGCCGGTCAGTTCCGCCATCTCCACCGACGACAGCCGGACCTTCGTCCTCGCCTCGTCGAACTCCAGAAGGAGCGGCAGGGACGTCGCGCCCGCGACGGCTTCGACATGGCGGCGAATGCCGGGAAAGGTCGGCTTGTTGTAATAGGGCATGACGAGAACGAGCCCGTCCGCCCCGGCACCGGCGGCATCCATGGCGAGCGTGACGGACGCTGCCGTGCTGGGAAAGCCGATGTCGGCCAGAACGGCCATCGGCCCCTTGGCGCCGCTCGCGGCCTCGATCAGCGCGATGCGCTCGGCGCGCGAAAGCGTGGACCCCTCGCCCGCCCATCCCGCGACCGAGAGCGCCGAGACGCCGCAGCGCGCCTGCCATCGCGCGAGGCAGGCGACGCGGAACGTGTCCACCCGCGACGCATGGCCGAGGTTCAAGTCGAAGTTGGAGGTGAAAGGCGTGATCAAGGACGTGACCACGCCGGTGAATGCCGTACTCATCGAAGGAGATCGCTCCCGTTGTCTCGATGAGGGGAGAATTCGGCAGGACCGCATAAAGGGTCCATACGAGTTTTCAGAACGGGGACGCCGGGGCGCGAAACTGTATCGGGCGAGAGAGCGGCGGCGCCTCGCCCGCGCCGCTTGCCTCGGGTTCGATGCAAGCCTCGGCCGCCGGAGCCGCGATATACAGGCCCCTCTCACTGGCCCACCCCGTGCGGCTCGGTGAAACGAGGCCAGCATGTTTCCGAGAGAGAAAGCCGCTTGCCGAACAGCGGCAGCGATCCGGCTTATCTGCGCTCCGCGAGCAAACCCGAAGCCATCACGCGGAAGGCTTCGACAGCCCTTGGAAGAACGGACCGGGGCTCGTCGCTCGCCGCGACCCAAAGGGCCGCATTCAGGGCCGCGCCGTTCAGGAGGCGCGCAACGGCTTCGACATCAATGGGTTTCAGCATCCCGTCCGCCATCAGTCGCTCGACCGCCTGTTTCGTCATTTCGAGGCAGGCGTTCTGGCTGGGCCAGTGGGACGGGTCTCCCAGAAAGGCCGGCCCGTCCAGAAGCACGATGCGCCGGATTTCGGGGTCGAGCGCCATCTCGATATAGGCCGCGCCTTCTGCGATCAGCCCGTCCCAATCGCTGCTTGCGGATGCGGCGGCGTCTCGCGCCCGCGCCGCCATCTCGCCATCGACCTCGGCCACCACGGCGGCGAGCAGCCCCTTCTTGTCGCCGAAATTGTGATAGAGCGCGCCGCGTGTCAGACCCGCCTCGGCGGTCAGCTCGTCCATCGAGGCGGCGGCGAAGCCCTTTTCGGCAAAGGCGCGGCGACCCGCCGAAACCAACTTGGCGCGATTTTCCTCCATGGTCTCGGCGCGGCGTCTGGGAGCCATGGCAGGGTTGATCCTCGGCAAAGCACAAGCACCCAGTTGACATACGGGGCGTATGCGATAATTTCACATACGGGCCGTATATCACGGAATGCCGGCTGCACGAAGCCCCTTGGCCTTTCGAAGGCGAAGGCCCCGCATCCCATCAGCAAGGAACCCATCATGACCAAACGCGACGCCGTCTTTCCCGCCGATCGCCACGCGCTCTACGAAGCCCACAGCTATTCCGCCGCGATCCGCTCCGCCGATCTTCTGTTCGTTTCGGGCCAAGTGGGAAGCCGTGCGGACGGCTCGCCGGAGCCCGACTTCAAGGAGCAGGTCCGGCTCGCCTTCGTCAATCTGGAAGCGACGCTGGCCGCCGGGGGCTGCACCTTCGACGACATCGTCGATGTGACGACGTTCCACACCGATCCCGAGAACCAGTTTCCGACGATCATGGAAGTGAAGACGGAGATCTTCTCCGAGGCGCCCTATCCCAACTGGACGGCGATCGGCGTCAACTGGCTCGCCGGCTTCGACTTCGAGATCAAGGTCATCGCTCGCATTCCGGCAGGCGCGCACGCACCGTCTCGCTGAGCGTGCGAAAAGGAGCCGGACAATGCGTCGCGACCGATCGACCCCGCTATGAGTTCGTCGCCTGCATGATGTAGGACCATCGGACGCGGCGCCGGCGCGCCGAGTGTCACTTCAAGCCCGGAGAAAATCGCATGAAGATCAGCGCTCGCAACCAGCTCAAGGGCAAGGTCGTCGAAATCACCAAGGGCGCGACCACCGCGCATGTGCGGATCGAAGTCGCGGGCGGCGCGATCATCACCTCGTCCATCACGAACGAAGCCGTGGATGCGCTCGGCCTCGAAGTGGGCAAGGACGCCTATGCCGTGGTGAAGGCGTCCGACGTGATGATCGCGGTCGACTGACCGAACCGAGACGTCACCGACACGACCCGGAATCAAGAGCTGCAGGCCGACGCATGCGTGAGCGACGCGTCGGCCTCAGTGGGCGGGGCTGCTCCGCGCCCTGTAGCTTCCCAGCAGGAAGAACACGGCGACGGCGAGGGCCGCGAGAATCATCGCCGCGGTCGATAGAAGCGCCGTGTGGGTCTGACTGAAGGCGCGTTTCGCGGCGCCGATCAAGGCGGCGGCCTCCTCTCCCCCCATACCGTGGGCCACGAGAAACGCGTCGCCGATCGAGCGGGACGCCTGCTCGGCAAGCGGCGGCGCGAGCTCGGGCGGCAGGTCGATCGAGGCGGCGAAGACCGCCGACATGAACACGCCGAAGATCGTGATGCCGAACCCGGTGCCGAGTTCGTAGGAGGTCGCCTCCAGCGAGCCCGCAGCGCCACCCTTGGCCGCTTCCACCGATCCCATGATCGCGATCGAGGAGGCCGTCAGGCCTATGCTCAAGGTGAGGCCGAGCGCGGACAGCAGCGCGGGAACGGCGAGGCCGGGCTCGCCGAAATCGCTGAGGCCAAGGGCGCCGAGGCAGGCGGCGGCGATCAGGAGCGACACGCAGGCGACGCTCCGCAGGCCGAACCGGTTCGACAGCGTGCCGGCGACGGGGCCGCCCAGCGCCGCCGCGACCATGATCGGAATCATGAACAAGCCGGCCTGAAGCGGCGTCTTGCCCAGCACATATTGCAGCTCCTGCGCCAGCGTCAGTTCGACTCCCGCCAGCGCGCCGGACGCGACGACCGCCATGATGATGCCCGCCACGATGGCGGGATGCGAGAAGAGGGTCATGTCCAGCATCGGTGTCCTGGATCGAAGCTGCCAGCGCACGAAGATCGCGAGCAGAGCGGCGCCGGCGAGAACGATCAGCGCGACCAGCGGCAGCGGCTGCTTGGCGCCGAACCCGGCCTTGATGCCGTAGACCAGCGACATCATGCCCGCGATCAGGAGCAGCGCCTGGCCGATGGGCCATCGCCCGGGCACCGTCGCCTCGCCCTTGGGCAGAAGCAGGGCGCAGGCCGGCGCGACGACGAGCATGACGGGCACGTTCACCAGAAAGACGGAGCCCCACCAGAAATGGGCGAGAAGCCCGCCTCCGATCAGCGGCCCGACGGCCGCACCGGCCGCGCCGACCGTTCCCCAAAGGCCCAGCGCCATTGCGCGCTCGCCGTCGTCCTCGAAGGTCTTGCGAATGATCCCGAGAACGCTCGGCATGACCATGGCGCCGCCCATTGCCAGGAGGCCGCGCGCCGCGATCAGCAGGCCGGCGCTGGTGGAAAAGGCGGCCAGGGCCGAAGCCAGGCCGAAGACGACGAGCCCAAGCAACAGGATTTTTCGCGCGCCCACCTTGTCGGCCAGCGTCCCCATCGGCACGACCAGCCCCGCCATCAGCAGCGGATAGATATCGATGATCCAGAGCACCGCGTTGGCCGACGCGCGCAGATCCTGCGTCAGGGTCGGCACGGCGACATGCAGGATCGTCATGTCGAGGACGACCGGCAGAAAGGCCAGCATGACGGCGAGGAGGGTGAGCCAACGTCTGGGATCGGGCTGTTCGGCGGTCATGACGGATCTCTATCCCGGTTGCGCCGGGTTATATAAATACATACGTATGGATTTCAACGAGAATTCATCCGAGCGCGGAGAGCCGGACGCATGGGACGAAAGCCGACCATTACGCGCGAAACCCTGCTCGACGCGGCGGAGGCGATCGTGCGGGCCGAGGGGCCGCAGGGCCTGACGATCGATCAGCTGGCGAAAGCGGCCGGCATCTCGAAAGGCGGCGTGCAATATTCCTTCGCCTCGAAGGACGCCCTGGTGAAAGCGCTGGTGGACCGCTGGACCGACCGGTTCGACCAGATGCTCGAGCCCGATCGCGCGGCGTCACCGGCCGAGTTCGTCCGGCGCTACATCGCGGCCCTGCGGTCCTCACAGAATGCGATGGACGCCAAGATGGCGGGGCTGATGATCGCCTATATCCAGAACCCGGAAAACCTCAGCCAGACGAGGGCGTGGTATCGCTCGATCTTCGATCGGCTCTCGGGCGATGCACCGGAGGCCGAGGCCGCGCGCGTGGCCTTTCTCGCGGTCGAGGGCCTGTTCCTCATGCAGATCATCGGCTTGAGCGAAGACGGCATTCCCTCCTCCCTGCTCGATGATGTCGAGCGCGTTCTCTCCCGCCTGCTCGACCGCCCTCTCTGACCGGCTTCCTTCGGATTGCAGCACGACGATCTCTCGCGCCCTTGCATATTAGAATATTCTAAATTAGGTATCCCTCAACAAAGGGAGTATCGCGATGGATGGACTACAGGCGTTCGAGGAGAAGGCGGCCGAGGTCGCCGCGATCCTGAAGGCCGTCGCCAACGAGCGACGGCTGATGCTGCTGTGCAAGCTTCTCGACATGGGCGAGGCGACGGCGGGCTCGCTTGCCGAGGCCATCGGCCTGTCGCAGTCGGCCCTCTCGCAGCATCTCACCGTGCTGCGCGAACAGGGCATCGTCGCCTATCGCCGCGAAAGCCAGACGCTCTGGTACCGCATCGCCGACCCCCGCATTTCGGCGCTTTTCGCAACGCTCCAAGGCCTGTTCTGCCCGCCCGCAGACAAGGCGGACGACCCGGAGTCCGAGGGGCGCCTCGGCGCGTAGGAGAAAGACGTTGGATCAGTTCACCCCCCTCCCCGCCCTCTCTGGCGGCCTCCTGATCGGCCTGTCGGCCGCGCTTCTCCTCCTGGCGAACGGGCGCGTCGCCGGCATCAGCGGCATTCTCGACGGCGTGCTGAAGCCCGCCGGTTCCGAGTTCGAATGGCGCGCCGCCTTTCTCGTCGGCCTTATCGCAGCCGCCCCGTTGCTGATGTTCGCCGGCGTCGCACGGCCTCCCGTTTCGATCGACGTCACGCTGCCCGTCGTCACGCTCGCCGGGCTCCTGGTCGGGTTCGGAACGCGGCTCGGGTCCGGCTGCACCAGCGGCCATGGCGTCTGCGGCATCGCGCGCGGCTCGCGCCGGTCGCTCGCCGCCACGCTGACCTTCATGGCGAGCGCCATGGCCACCGTCTTCCTCGTCCGGCACGGAATGGGGGGCTGAGCGATGGCGCGCGTTCTTCTCGCTCTCCTGTCCGGCCTCGTTTTCGGCGCGGGTCTCGTGGTGTCGCAAATGGTCGTGCCGGCCAAGGTTCTCGGCTTTCTCGACATTTTCGGCGACTGGGACCCGAGCCTTGCCTTGGTAATGATCGGCGCGATCCTCGTCGCCGCGCCGGCCTTCGCGCTGGCACGGCGGATGGAGCGGCCGTGGCTCGGCGAGCGCTTCGAAATTCCCGCGCGGCGCGAGATCGATCGGCGCCTTCTGGCCGGCGCGGCCGTGTTCGGCATCGGCTGGGGCCTTGTCGGCCTCTGCCCCGGCCCGGCGCTCGCCGCGCTCGCGCTGGCCCCCGCCCCGGCGCTCGTCTTCGTCGCCGCGATGGTCGCGGGAATGCTCCTGCTTCGCCTGATGCCCGCCCCGCGCTCGGCGCCAAGCGCCGCCGCGCCCAAGCGGAGGGCGGACGCATGATCGCGCTGCCCTTCACGCTGGTATCCGGCGCCATGCTGGCATTGAGCGCCGCGTCCGGCGGCCTTGTCGGGCTGGTGCTCGGCCTGTTCGGCGGCGGCGGTTCGATCCTCGCCGTGCCGCTTCTGGTCTATGTCGTCGGAATCCCGTCGCCCCATGTCGCGATCGGCACGAGCGCCGTCGCGGTCGCCGCCAGCGCGCTCGGCAATCTCTGGCCGCATGCCCGCGCGAACCGGGTCAAGTGGCGCTGCGCGGCGGTGTTCGCCCTTGCTGGCGTCGCCGGCTCGCTGGCCGGCGCGGCATTCGCCAAGGCCGTCGACGGCGAGCGGCTTCTGACCCTGTTCGGCCTGGTCATGATCGGCGTCGGCCTCGCCATGATGCGTCGGAGAGGCACACAGGGCGATCCCGCCGTTCGGCTGACATGGGAAACCGCGCCCCGCCTTCTGCCGATGCTGATTCTCATCGGCTTCGCGGTCGGCCTCTTTTCCGGCTTCTTCGGCATCGGCGGCGGCTTTTTGATCGTGCCGGGGCTGGTTCTCGCCACGGGTATGCCGCTCGCCTTCGCCATCGGCACCTCGCTCGTCGGCGTCGCGGCCTTCGGGGCGGCGACGGCGGCGAGCTACGCCGCCTCCGGTCTCGTCGACTGGCCGCTCGCCCTTCTCTTCGTCGCCGGCGGTCTCGTCGGCGGCTGGGCCGGCGCCGCGCTCGGCGCGCATCTGTCGGGCCGCAAACAGGCGCTCGGCCTCGGCTTCGCGCTGCTCGTGGTCGCGGTCGGTTTCTTCATCGTCGCCAAGGGGCTTCCCGCCCTTCTCGGCTGACGCAGCCCATCCCAGAAAGCCCAGCCCATCCCAGAAAGGGAGACTTCGCATGGAATCGCCCAAACCCGCCCCGCTCGCGGGCAAGCCGATCGTCACGGGCTTTTTCGACGAGCGGACCTTCAGCGTCCAGTATGTTGTGGCCGATCCGCTGACGCGGGCCTGCGCCATCATCGACCCCGTGCTCGACTTCGACCCCAAGTCCGGCGCGACCGCCACCGGCTCGGCCGACGCGATCCTCGCCTTCATCGAGCGCGAGGGGCTGACGCTCGAATGGATTCTCGACACCCATCCCCATGCCGACCATTTCTCGGCGGCGGGCTATCTCCACGACCGGACGGGCGCGCCGACCGCGATCGGCGAAAAGGTGCGCGGCGTTCAGACCTTATGGCAGGGCCTCTACCATATCGAGGGGTGCTGCCCGACCGACGGCTCGCAGTGGAGCCGGCTCTTTGCCGACGGCGAGCGCTTCCGCATCGGCGCGCTGGAGGTCGAAGTCCTGTTCACCCCCGGCCACACGCTGGCCTCGATCGCCTATCGGGTGGGGGACGCCGTGTTCGTTCACGACACGCTGTTCATGCCCGACGGGGGAACGGCGAGGGCCGACTTTCCCGGCGGCAGCGCCGGGGTGCTGTGGGACAGCATCCAGCGCCTCCTCGCCCTGCCGGGCGAGACGCGCGTCTTTACCGGCCACGACTACCAGCCGGGCGGGCGCGAGCCGCGCTGGGAATCCACGGTCGACGAGCAGCGCCGCACCAACATCCATCTGGTGCGGGCTCCGACGCGCGAGGCCTTCGTGAGCTTGCGCGAAGCGCGAGACCGCGAGCTCGCCATGCCGAACCTCATCCTCCATTCGCTCCAGGTCAACATCCGGGGCGGCCGCCTGCCCGAGCCCGAAAGCGACGGGCGGCGCTATCTCAAGATCCCGCTCGACAGGCTGGAAGGCGCGGCCTGGTGAGCTCGGCGGGAGAGAGCCATTCGGGTTCTCTCCCGCCCTTGCTCGCGAGGACAATCCCGGAGGCGCTTCAGCCGATCCGCGCGCCGACCTGCTCCGCCTGGGGCTCGACGTCGAAATCCGTTTCGTCCGCCTGCACCGCCAGCGCTGCCGCGTCCTGCGCCGTCAGCGCGCGGAGCGAGTAGCGCCGCGCCAATCCGGCGCAGACCATGAGCTGGATCTGATGAAACAGCATGATCGGCAGCACGATCATGCCGACCTGCGGCCCCGCGAACAGAACGCTCGCCATGGGCAGCCCGCTTGCGAGCGATTTCTTGGAGCCGCAGAAGATCAGCACGATCTCGTCCTCCACGGGAAACCGCAGGACATATCGGCTGACGAGGGTGGTGACGGCCAAGACGAGGCCAAGAAGCACGGCGCAGAGGAGGACGAGCACCGCCAGATCCGCAAGGGCGAGGCGGTGCCAGATGCCGCTCGCGACGCCGGCAGAGAAGGCGACGTAGATCACGAGAAGGATCGAGCCGCGATCGAGAAGGCCGAGCCCCTTCTTGTGCTTGAGCACGAAAGCGCCGATCAGCGGGCGCAGCAGCTGGCCTGCCACGAAGGGCGCCAAGAGCTGCAGAACGATGTCGAAGAGGATGTCGAACGAGAAGCCGCCCGATTGGGTGTGCAGGAGAAGCGCCACCAGCGCGGGCGTTACGAAGATGCCGAGGAGGTTTGACGCGGATGCGGCACAGAGCGCGGCGGCGACGTTCCCTTGCGCGATCGAGGTGAAGGCGATCGAGGACTGCACGGTGGACGGCAGGACGCAGAGAAACAGGATGCCGGCGTAAAGCGGCTCCGACAGGACGCCGGGCACGAGAAGGCCGACGGCGAGCCCCAAGAGCGGAAACAGGGCATAGGTGCTGAGCAGCACCGCCGTATGCAGCCGCCAGTGCCGCAGGCCCGCGAAGGCAGCCTGCGGCGAGAGGCGGGCACCGTAGAGAAAGAACAGGAAGGCGATCGCGAGCTTTGCCGCAAGGCCGGCGGCCACCGCCCCCTGCCCCGACGCCGGCAGAAGCGAGGCCAGGGCCACGACGCCCAGCATGAGCGCGATATAGGGATCGATCGGCAATCGCTTCAGCAAGGCTTGGGTCCTTCGCGGCAGGGTCGGGGTTCGTCGGCGCGGGCGGGTCAGGCGGCGCTGGTGACGAGACGCGTGTCGAGATAGTTTTCGATGGCCTCCGAGCCGCCCTCGGACCCGTAGCCGGAATCCTTGATGCCGCCGAACGGCAGTTCGGGCAGGCCCAGCCCATGGTGGTTGATCGACAGCATGCCGCTTTCGACGTCGCGGGACAGGCCCGAGATCGTCCTGGCCGAAGTGGTGTAGGCATAGGCGGCCAGCCCATAGGGAAGGCGGTTGGCCTCGCGCAAGGCCTCCTCGTAGGTGTCGAAGCGGTTCACCAGGGCGAGCGGGCCGAAGGGCTCCTCGTTCATGACGCGCGCCTCCAGCGGTACGTCGGCCAGCACGGTCGGCTGGAAGAAGTTGCCCCGGTTGCCGATCCGGCTTCCACCCGTCACCAGCCGCGCGCCGCGCGACACCGCGTCGGCCACCAGCGCTTCCATCGCCTCGACCCGCCGACGGTTGGCGAGCGGCCCCATCGCGGTGCCCTCCGCTAGCCCGTCGCCGACCTGGATGGCCGATGCCGCTTGCGAGAACCCGCTGAGAAACGTCTCGAACGCGGCGTCCTGCACCAGAAAGCGCGTCGGCGCCACGCAGACCTGCCCCGCGTTGCGGAACTTCGATCCCGACAGCACCTTCACCGCCAGTGCCAGATCGGCGTCCTCGAAGACCAGGGCCGGGGCATGGCCGCCGAGTTCCATGGTCGCCCGCTTCATATGAAGGCCCGCAAGCGAAGCGAGGTGCTTGCCGACCGCCGTCGACCCCGTGAACGAGATCTTGCGAACCACGGGATGGGGGATCAGATAGCCGGAAATCGTGGCGGGATCGCCATAAACGAGATTGACGACGCCGGCGGGCACGCCCGCGTCGGCGAAGGCCCGGATCAGTTCGGCGCAGCTCGCCGGCGTTTCCTCCGGCCCTTTCAGGATCACGGAACAGCCGGCGGCCAGCGCGGCGGAGACCTTGCGCACGGCCTGATTGAGCGGGAAGTTCCAGGGTGTGAAGGCGGCGACCGGCCCGACCGGATGCTTCACCACCATCTGCGTGACGTTGGGCGCGCGGGCGGGAACGACGCGGCCGTAGGTCCGGCGCGCCTCTTCGGCGAACCAGTCGATCGTGTCGGCGGCGCCGAGCGTTTCGATCCGCGCCTCGCCAAGCGGCTTTCCCTGCTCCATGGTCATGAGGCGGGCGATACTCTCGGCTCGCTCGCGCAGGATGTCGGCCGCGCGGCGCATGAGCTTGGAGCGCTCCAGCGGGCTGATGAGGCGCCAGTCCCGGAAGGCGCGCTCGGCCGCCAGAAGCGCCTCGTCCAGGTCGCCTTCGCGCGCGTGCGCCACGGTGCCGATCGTCTCGCCCGTGCTGGGGGAGACGACCGCCAGCCGCTCGCCCGTGCCGTCGCGCCAACGCCCGTCCACGAACAGATGCGTGTCGGAATATCCGCTCATTCTCGTTTCTCCTCGTGCTGCCGACCCGGTCAGAAACCGAGGGCGCAGCCGTCCTTGCGATGGTCCGAGCCGCCGAGCAGCGCGCCGCTGTCCCAGTCGATCCAGATGCCCTGCGATCCGCCGATCGCCCATTTCGGCGGCTGAACGAAGAACCCGCGCCGCGTCAGCTCCTCGCCGATGCGCAGGCGCAGCCGTTCCTCGATCTCGACCGTCTTCGTGCCGGGCAGCGGGAATAGGCGCGGCAGGTCCATGGCGCTTTGCAGGTCCATTCCGTGGTCGAACAGCTTGGACAGGATGTGCGCATGACCCATGGCCTGATAATGGCCCCCCATGACGCCGAAGCTCATCACCGTGCGGCCGTCTCGCGTCACCATTCCGGGGATGATCGTGTGCATCGGTCGCTTGCGCGGGCCGATCCGGTTGGGATGGCCGGGCGCCATCGAGAAGCTCTGGCCGCGATTGTGCAGGAGCACCCCGGATTGGGGCGCCACGATGCCGCTGCCATAGGGATGGAAGATCGAGTTGATGAAGCTGACGGCGTTGCGGTCCCGATCCACCACCGAGATATAGACCGTGTCGGAATGCTCCACCGCATCCAGAACGGGAAGCGGGTCGATCGCACGCGACAGGTCGATCTCGGCCGCGAGCCGGTCCGCCAGTTCGTCCGATAGGAGATGGTCGACGGGAACGTCGCTGACGCTCCGGTCCGCCACGAAGGCGTCGCGCGCGGCATAGGCGAGCCGCGTCGCCTCGACCTCGACATGGATCGCGTCCACGTCGAGCGGGTGCGACCGGACGGGAAAGCGCTCCAGAATCTTCAGGATCATCAGCGCGACGATGCCCTGGCCGTTCGGCGGGCACTCGTGAACGGTCCACCCGCGATAGGTCACGCTGCACGGCTCGACATACTCTCCCGCCGCCTCGCCGAAATCCTCCAGCGTGTGCAGGCCGCCGAGAGCGGTGAGCCGGTCCACCATGTCCTCCGCCACGGCGCCGCGATAGAAGGCGTCTCTGCCCTTTTCGCCGATCGCCTCCAGGGTGGCTGCGAGTTCCATCTGCCGTTGCAGCGTTCCGACGGCGGGCGTTTCGCCGTTCACGAGAAAGAGTTCTCGTGCAACGGGGTCGGCGGCCAGCATCTCGCGCTGGCCCTCGATGTCGTGCGCGACGCGCGGCGTGATCGCGTAGCCCTGCCGCGCCATGGCGATGGCGGGCGACAGGATCTCGCGCATCGACATGCGCCCGTGATCGGCCACCAGGCGGGTCCAGGCATCCACCGCGCCCGGCACGGTGACGACATGCGGCGAAGAGCGATCCAGCGTGGTGACGCCGAGCTCTGCCAGCCGCTCGGGCGTCAGAGCGGCGGGCGTGCGTCCCGAGCCGTTGAAGGCGAGAACACGGTCGCCACCGCCGGGCGCCAGCAGCGCGAAACAGTCTCCCCCAATCCCCGTCGAGCCCGCTTCCACCACGCATTGGACGGCGCAGGCGCCGACCGCCGCGTCCACCGCGTTGCCGCCGGCCTTCAAAATCTCGACGGCCGTCAGCGTCGCGGCCGGGTGCGACGTCGCCGCCATCCCGTTCCGGCCGACCGCGAGCGAACGGCCGGGCTCTTCGAAATTGCGCATGTTCTCTCCATCATCCCCGTGTCTTGCGGCCGCGCCGCCCCTGCCCTTCGGCGTTTCAGGCCATGACCCGCTGGCGAACCCATTCGGCCGTGTCGTCCAGCGCCAGCTCGATCCGATCGAAGAGATCGTCGATCTCGGCTTCGGTTATGATCAGCGGCGGGCAGAGGTTGACCGTGTCGCCGAGCGCCCGCGTGATGACACCGTGCGCCTGCGCGCGTTTTCCCGCATGGACGGCCACGGCGAATTTGGGGTCGAACGGCTCCTTGGTCGCCTTGTCGCGCACGAGTTCCAGCGTGCCGATCAGGCCCATGCCGCGCGCGTTGCCGACCAGCGAATGGGCACCCAGCGCGCGCAGGCGCGCCTGAAAGCGCGGGGCGATGGCGCGGACATGGCCGACGATGTCGCGCTCCTCGTAGATCTTCAAGGTCTCCAGGGCGACCGCCGTCGCCACGGGGTGCCCGCCATAGGTGAAGCCGTGGCCGAACGTGCCGATCTTCTGGCTTTCGGAGACGATCGCGGCCTGGATCTTCTCGTTGATCATCAGGGCCGAGATCGGTTGGTAGGCAGCGGACAACTGCTTGGCCATGGAGATCATGTCCGGCTTCATGCCAAAGGCCTCGGACCCGAACAGCGTGCCGAGCCGCCCGAAACCGCAGATGACTTCGTCGGCGATCAGCAGGATGTCGTAGCGGGCGAGAACCGCCTGGATCTTCTCGTAATAGGTCGGCGGGGGCACGATGCAGCCGCCGGATGCCATCAGCGGTTCTGCGAAGAAGGCCCCGACCGTCTCCGGCCCCTCCTTGAGGATCAGGGCTTCCAGCTCTTCCGCGCAGCGCGTGGCGAAAGCCTCCTCGCTCTCGCCCGGCTGGGCGTAGCGGTAGTGGAGCGGGCAGGACGTGTGCAGGACGCGGTCGATCGGCAAGTCGAAGTCGCGATGGTTGTTGGGAAGGCCGGTGAGGCTCGCCGAGGCGATCGTCACACCGTGATAGGCCCTGACGCGCGAGATGATCTTCTTCTTCTCGGGCTTGCCGATCGCGTTGTGATAATACCAGACCAGCTTCATGGCCGTGTCGTTCGCCTCGGAGCCCGAATTGGCGAAGAACACTTTCGACATGGGAACGGGGGAGAGGGCGAGCAACCGCTCGGCCAGCTCGATCGCCGTCTCGTGCGACTTGCCGCCGAACGAATGGTAGAATGGAAGCTGCTCCAGCTGCCGGATCGCGGCGTCTACGAGGCGCCGTTCGCTGAAGCCGAGCGAGGCGCAGAACAGGCCGCTCAGCCCTTCGATATAGCGATTGCCGTCCGTATCGATGATGTGGATGCCATCGCCGCCAGCGACCACGAAGGGCCCCTCTTCCAGATGCTTGGCGGCATTGGTGTAGGGGTGAAGGACGTGGGCGACGTCACGCGCTTCGAGGGAATTGGGGATCGCTGGCACGATGGCCTCCGAAAATTGAGCGGGCGGACGAGCCTTGGCCCGGCGCATGGTCGGTCTTGAGCTGGTGGGGGAAACGCGGGCCGCATGACGGCCCGGCGGCCCGGTCTCGCCGAGCCGCCGAACGGAGGATTCGGGCGTTACTTCGCCGTGGCCTTGAACCACTTGTCGGACAGCTTATCGATTGTGCCGTCGGCCTTGGCGGCGGTGATCGCCTTGTCGAACTCGGCTTTCAAAGCCGTGTCGTCCTTGCGCAGGCCGACCGCGATGCCCTGACCGAAGACATCGCCCTCGAAGGTTGGGCCGGCGATCTCGTAGCCGGCGAAGTCGGGCTTGCCCAGCATGGCGTCGAGCGAGGTCTTCTGGGCCACGACCCCGTCGATGCGCCCGGCAGCGAGATCGAGATTGTGCTGCTCGACGGTCTTGTATTCCCGCACCTCAACGGCGCCCTTCAGATATTTCTCCAGGAAGGCGACGTTGGCGGTCGAGCTCTGGGCGCCGATGGACTTGCCCTCCAGCGCCGCGCGCAGCGGCTTCAGCTCGCTCTCGACCTTGGCGGGGTCTGCCGCGAGATCGACGCTCGTCCCCGTGCCGGGAAGGCCGGCGAGCGCGCCGTCCTTCTCCACCATGAAGGCGGCCGCGGTCGGCGCATAGGGTTCGCTGAAGGAGATGGCCTGCTTGCGTTTGTCGGTGACGATCATGGACGCCATGATCGCGTCGAACTTGCGCGCGTTGAGCGAGGGAATGAGGCCGTCCCAGTCCTGCGCCACCACGGTGCAGGTGACCTCCATGCGCTTGCAGAGATCGGCGGCCAGATCGACCTCGAAGCCCTGAAGCGTGCCGTCGGCCGCCGTGAAGTTCCAGGGCTCGTAGGCCCCTTCCGTGGCGATGGTGACGGTGGTCGGCTTGGTCTGCGCCGGAGCCGCCACGGTGGATGCGAGCAACGCCGTCATCGCGGCGAGAAGCGGAATTCTGCAAGAGAGCATCGGATCACCTTCGATGGACGCCGGCGGGTTGAGGCGCGCGGCAGGGGAGGAAACGGGGCCGCGTCGGCGCGAGGCTCGGCGGGCGGCGGTGGCAAGGCAAAGGCGTTCGAGCGGGCCTTTGGCGGAGAGCTTCATGGTGTTCGCGGCGGCATCGTTTGCTGGGTCGAATATCGGGCATCGCTCCAACCGGCGCCGGGGCGACAACCGGACTTGCCTTTGTTTTCTACAATCGGTCAATATGCCTATTGCGTGGGACATCCAATGTTGGGTACATAATCGTATCCAATTTGACGAGGCAAGAGAATTTGTCAGCACCCGCCTTGCTCCCCGATGGTGTCGATGCGACCGACAAGCCCCACCAGCTCGACAAGACGGGACACGGCGCCGTGACCACTAACGATCCATCGGAAACCCAGTCCGTCCGGCAGGCGACCTATCTCCAGCTCAAGGACCTGATCCTGAGCGGCCGGGTCCGCCCCGCAGAACGGCTGGCGGAGAGCGCTCTGGCCAAACGCTTCGGCGTCAGCCGCACGCCGCTTCGCGAGGCGCTGATGAAGCTGGAGCGCGAGGGGCTCGTGGTCGGGGAGCGCAACGTCGGCTACACCGTGGCCGATCTCGATGTCGGCGCGGTCTGCGACCTCCTGCGCGTTCGCGAGGCGCTCGACATCTGCGCCGCCGAGCTGGCCTGCGCCCGCGCGACGGACGAAGACCTGGCCGAGATTTCCGGCATCGTCGACGAGATGGCGGCGCTTCGCTCCAGCTCGGGAATGACGGCGTCCGATCAGGCCCGCAATCTCGAACTCGGCCTCCACATCCACAAGGTCATCGCCCGCGCCACGCGCAACGAGGCGCTTCTGCGCGTCAGCGAGCAGATCTACCAGCAGCTGCAATTGGCGCTCTGGCTCGAAGTGCTCTGGATCGACCTTGCCGATTCCGATCTCGCCGAGCACCGCGCGATCGCCGATGCGCTGAAAGCGAGGAATCCCGAGGCCGCCGCCACGGCCGCGCGAGACCATGTGCAAAGCTCGCTGCGCAACATGATGAAGCTCGAGGAACTGATGAAGCACAGGCGCCCGCCCACGGGCGCCTGACCAAAGCTCGCCCCTCCAACCCGAGGTCCCCGCCATGCCGCCCGCCTTGACGGACTACTTCTCCCTCGTCGGTTTCGGCCCCGGTGGCTGGGGCGCCGCTCTGCTGACGGCGACGGCGATGACCCTGGCCGTCTCCGTCTGCGGCTTCGCCGCCGGTTCGGCGCTCGGCGCCCTCGTCGCCTGGGCCAAGCTGTCGCGGCGGCGCGCCTTGCGGGTCTTGGGAGACGCCTACACGACCGTGCTTCGCGGGGTTCCCGACCTCCTCGTCATCTATCTCTTCTATTTCGGCGGCAGCGCCGTGCTCGGCTCCGTGGCGGGGATTTTCGGCGCGGGCGGCTTCATCGGCATGCCTGCCTTTCTGACCGGCATGCTGGCGATCGGCGTCGTGTCGGCGGCCTATCAGGCCGAGGTCTTTCGGGGCGCGTACCGGTCCGTCGCCAAGGGCGAGCTCGAAGCGGCGCGCGCGGTCGGCATGCGCCCCTGGCCGATGGCGCGCCGCATCGTGGTGCCGCTGGTGCTGCGCTACGCCGTGCCGGGCCTCGGAAACACCTGGCAGCTCGTCCTGAAAGAATCCGCCCTGATCTCGGTGACGGGTCTGGTCGAACTCCTGCGTCAGTCGCAGATCGCCGCCGGCTCGACACGCAAGCCGCTCGACTTCTATCTGACGGCCGTTCTCCTCTATCTCGCGATCACCTGGGTCTCCACGCTCCTGTTCCGCCGGGCGGAAACACGGGTGTCGCGCGGCGTCCGGAGGGCTGTCTGATGGACCTTCCCTTCCTCTGGAACACGTTCGTGGTGCTGCTCGGCGGGCTGCCGCTGACCCTGGAACTGGCGGCAATCTCGATCCTGGCCGGCTGCCTCCTGGCTCTGGCGATCGCCTTTCTCGGCAGCTTCGCCGGCCCTCTCGGCTCGGGCTTCGCCAGCGCCTATGTCTTCGTGTTTCGCGGCTCGCCGCTCTTGGTGCAGATTTTCCTGATCTACTACGGACTTGGGCAGTTCCGACCGACGCTGCAGCAAATCGGCCTTTGGCCCTTCCTGCGCGATCCGTTCTGGTGCGCGGCCCTCGCGCTGACGCTGAACACCGCCGCCTATGGCAGCGAGATCTTCCGGGGCGGCCTCAGGGCGGTGCCCGCCCGCGAGGTCGAGGCGGCACGCGCCTGCGGCATGTCCGGCTTCCTTCTCCTGCGCCGGATCATCGTTCCCATCGCACTGCGCCAGGCGCTTCCCGCCTATGGCAACGAGATCATCCTGATGGTGAAGGCCACGGCGCTCGCCTCCATCATCACCCTGATGGAGGTAACCGGCCTCGCCCAGAAGCTGATCTCGGAAACCTTCCGCGCCGTGGAGGTCTTCGTCGTCGCCGGGGCGATCTATCTCGCCCTCAATTTCATCCTCACCCGCATCGTCCTCGCCGTCGAGCACCGCCTGTCGCCCCATCTTCGCGACAGCCGCGTCCGGGAAATCGATGTCAGGAGCGCCCATGCTTGAGCGACAACGCCCCGTCCCCTTTCCCAAGGCCGGCACCGTTCCCGCCGTGTCGGTCACCGATCTCAGAAAATCGTTCGGCGCGCTCGAAGTCCTCAAGGGCGTGTCGCTCGAAGCGCGGGAAGGCGAGGTGATCTCGATCCTCGGCTCCTCGGGATCGGGCAAGTCCACGATGCTTCGATGCATCAACATGCTGGAGGTTCCCGACTCCGGCGATGTTGCGGTCGGCGGCGAGATCATCGCTTTGCGCAAGCGACGCCACGGCACCGAACCAGCCGACCGCCGGCAGGTGGACCGGCTGCGCGCCCATATCGGGATGGTGTTCCAGAGCTTCAATCTCTGGTCCCACATGACGATCCTAGAAAATGTCGCGGAAGCGCCGATCCACGTTCAGAAGCGCCCGAAGGCGGAATGCCTGGAAGAGGCCGAGGCGCTTCTCGCCCGCGTCGGCATCGCGGACAAGCGCCATCACTACCCCTCGCAGCTTTCCGGCGGGCAGCAGCAAAGGGCCGCGATCGCGCGCGCGCTCGCCCAAAGGCCCAAGGTCATGCTGTTCGACGAGCCGACCTCGGCGCTCGACCCCGAGCTCGTCGGCGAGGTGCTGCGGGTCATGCGCTCGCTGGCCGAGGAAGGGCGCACCATGCTGGTGGTCACCCACGAGATGGGCTTCGCGCGCGACGTGTCCAGCAAGGTGCTCTTCCTTCACAAGGGCGCCGTGGAAGAGGAAGCGACACCCGCCGACTTCTTCTCCAACCCCACCTCCCCTCGCGTCCGCGAATTCCTGTCGCTTTCGGCGGGGCATCGACTCTGAGCAAGGAGCCCTGCTCGGGTGGAACGCGAAGCGGCGTCAGTCCACGATCGCATGCGGCACGAAGCGGGAAAGGTTGCAGGTGATGCGGGAGCGATCCTCGCGGATGCCGAGGCCGCAGGCGAGATCGCCGACGACCCATGTGCCGAGAACCGCGAACTGCCCCGCCGCCTCGAACAAGGGCGTGAACGCCTGCACCACGGTCGGCCCCTCGCCGTAGTCGCCCTCCGTCTCCTCGGCCGTCCGGCCGTTCTCCAGGATCGCGACGTTCTCTCCCTCGCGCGAGTGGAAGGGCTTGCGCACGCTGCTGGTCACCGTTTCGGCTCTCGGGTCGTCCGCGAAGAAGGCGGGCAGAAGGTTGGGATGCCCGGGATGGCGCTCCCAGAGGAGCGGTAGGATGCCCTTGTTGGAGAGGATCGCCTTCCAGGGCGGCTCCACCCATTGCGTGCCCGAGGTTGGGAGATGGCGCGCATAGGGCTCGCGCATCATGTCTTCCCAAGGATAGAGCTTGAAGCAGCGATCGATCACCCGCTCCATCGGATCGACGAAGCGCCCGGCCTCGTCCACGCCGATCGAACCCATGTCGATCAAGGCCGTGCGGTGCCCGGCCTGCACGGCGCAATCCATGAGATAGGCGGCAGTGCCGCGATCTTCGTCGCTGGCGGTGATCGCGGCGAAATGGAAGATGCGGTCCGCCGGATGGGCGGCGAAGGCGGAGATCAGGCTTTCCTGGATCAGGTTGAACTGATCGGCGCCCTCCGGCAACCGGCCGAGTCCAACCTGATCGATCAGCCAGTCATACTGGAAATAGGCGGCTTCGAAGACGCCGGTCGGCGTGTCGGCGTTGTATTCCAGAAGCTTGGCCGGGCCTCGCCCGTCATAGGCGAGGTCGAACCGGCCATAAAGCGAGGCTTCGCCGGCACGAAAGGAGGCGCGCACCGTGTCGAACTGATCGACGGGAATGGCGAGCCGCGTCATCAGAGCCTCGGACTCCACGACCTCGGCCGCGAGATCCCGGCACATCTCATGCAGGGCCTGCGTCGGCGCCTCGATCCCCTCCTCGATCTCCTCCATGGTGAAGCGGTAGTAGACGTCGTCCAGCCAATAGGGCTCGCCATACATTTCGTGGAAGCCGAAGCCGACGGCCTCCGCCTTGGCTTGCCAGCCGTCGCGGGCGGGAATGGTCAGGCGTTCCATGCGTCACCCGCCATGGGAGCCGCCACGCCCGAAGGACAGGCCCCCGAAGCCGCCGCGCGAGATGGCGCGCGTGTTCACGTTGGCCGGGCGGGGCGGGGTGACCTCAGTCCCGACTACCGGGTCCGAGCGCAGGGTCTTGCCGGAGCGGTTGGTGAAGATCGGCGTCGAGCGCGGATAATAGCCGCCGCTGTAGCTGCCGCTGTAGCCCGAATGGCTCTGCACCGCCGAGGACAGGAGATAGCCGGTCATGAGAGGCAGGAAGATGCTGCCGACGCCCGGCTGGCCCGGCTGCTCGCGCGGCACCTCAACGCAGTGCCCGGCCCCATACTCGCTCTCGCAGGCCGTCCCGCTGTCGAACCTGGGGGCCGAGCGCATGTGCTCCTTCATAGCCGCCTGATATTCCGACTGGCAGACGCCGGTGGAATAACCGGCCTCGACGCATTGCGCGACCGAGGTGTACATCGTGTTCTCGTCCGGCCCGCCGTCGCAGCGCGACAAGACCAGCGTCCCGGCAGCGATCGTGCCGAGGGCCAGGAGCGGCCCGCTTGCGAGATCGGTGAAGCGCTTCCTCATGGCGGCGGTCTCACGACGTCATGCAGGCGGCGTTGAGGACGCCGACCGCCAGCGAAATGCCCGCCGACCAGAGCCCGCCGGCCATTTCGCCCTCCGTGATGCGCCGGGGCATGTCGCGCATGGCAAGGCACGCGACGCCGAAGGCGATCGCCTGGAACACGCCGCCGATCACCGCCCAGATCGCGAAATCGGCCAGCGACACGGAATGGGCGGCGGCGGACGCGAGCGGCAGCGAGAAGCCGAGGATCGCACCTAGAAACGCCACCACCGCCGCCGAATTGCCGGTGCGGATCAGGCGCAACTCATGCTGCGGGGTCAGCGCGGAATAGGCGGCCGCGAAGGCGGCAAGGGCCGCGAGGCCCGTGGCGAAATAGGCGAGAAAGGCCGGCAGGCCCGCGACGTAGCCGAACATGTCGGGAGGGTTCCTTTTGCGAAGAGTCGAGAGGTCAGAGACGGCGCACGTCGGCCGCCATCAGCCCGTAGCCGATGATGAACTCGATCGAGCTTCCCTGCGCGGCCGCCTCCTGGCCGAGGTCGCGCTCGATATTGATGAGCAGCATCTCGCGGCCCTCGCCCAGCTGGCGGGCATAGAGCATGCAGGACTGATGGATCTCGCGGCGCGCCTCGCCGTCGTCCACGGTCTCGACGAACTCCACGAGATCGGCCCGTCCCGAGCCCTCCCCCCAGAAGCGCTCGAACAGGACGCCGTCGGCGTCGTAGCGCGGCTGGCCGATCAGGCCGGCGGGCCCGCGCCAATGGGCCCACTCGGCCGAGCCGACGGGCACCACGCTGTCCCAGGGGCGGTAGAGGCTGACGTCAATGAGATCGTCGCCCGGCGCGCCGGAGGCCGACAGCACCTGGAGGATCGTGTTGTCGGCATCATAATAGCGCGACAGGATCATGTCCGCGTCGAGCCGCGCCTCGCCATAGGCGGCGACGATCATCATGCCCCCGGCGGGCACGGGCATCGCCGTCGACGCGCCGGCCATCGTGGCCTGGAGGCTGAGCGTGTCGATGTCGATGCCGCCGCCGATGGCGACGCCGAGAGGGCCGCGCTCCGCGGGAAGGTCGCTCGCCTCGCTCCCCGATCCCCAACCAAAGATGCGTCCGATCATCGCTTCGTGCCTTGTTCCGTCCCGCACAACCAGTATGACATAACGGCCACCCGGTGAAGGCGTGGTGACGAGTTCGAACGGGAGTTCGCAAAGACGTGGCAAACTGGAACCTCGCATCCCTTACGGAACTCTTTGCGGCCGATCCGCCGGCGCTCGGCGACGTGGACGTGTCGGTCGAGGGCGACGTCCTTCGCGTGACGCTGAAGGAGAGAGGGCATCTCGATGTCTTCGTCGTCGCCGGCGGCGACCAGATCCTCGCCAGCGTGATGCTCGCGCCCGCCGAAAGCGTGCCGAACCGGTCCGCCTTCGAGCGGTTGGCGCTGAAGACCCACAAGCTCGTGCCGCTCTCCACCTTCGGCATCTCGACCGTCAACGGCGAGGAATGGTACGAGCTGTTCGGCTCGCTGTCGGCCCGGTCCTCGGCCGAGGTCGTCGTGGAAGAGATCGCCGTTCTCGCCGGCAACGCGGCGGACGCCGCCGCCTTCATGTCCGAGTGGCGCCAGGGAAAGGGCCAAGCATGAGCGTTTGGGGCAAGCTGTTCTCCGCCGTGCGCGGGGGCATCAACGAGGCGGCGGAAAGCGTGGCGGACACGCAGGCGCTGCGCACGCTCGATCAGGAAATCCGCGACGCGGACGCCGCGCTGCGCAAGGCGCGCGCCGACCTCGCCGGCATCATGGCCACCGCCAAGGCGCTGAGCCGGCGGGTGGACGAGGCGCGGGCCAAGGACCAGAAGGATCTGGAATCGGCGCGCGCCGCCATTGCGGCGGGCCGCGAGGACCTGGCCCGTCAGCTGGCCGACCGCATGTCGCGCAACCGCTCGGACCTCTCGCGCGACGAGGCGGAGCTGCAGCGCCTTCAGGCGTCGCAGGCGCAAATGCTGCGCGCCGTGCAGGACACCGAAACGCGCATCCAGACGATGCGCCGCGAGGTGGAAAGCGTGAAAGCCAACGAGTCCCTCCTGAAGGCGCAGTCGGCCATCGCCTCCAGCCATGCCGGCGTCAACTCGCGGCTCGGCAGCGCCATGGAATCGCTGGAGCGGGTGAAGAAGCGGCAGGAGGCCATCGCCGGGCGGATCGAGGCCGGCGCGGAACTCCAGGCGCTGGAAAGCGGCTCCTCGCTTGATCGGGCCTTGCTGGAAGCGGGGATTGGCGGCAACCGCTCGTCGTCGGACGACGTCTTCGCCGAGATCCTGCGGGCGGAGCCCAAGCGGGACGAACTCCCATCGCCCGCGTCGGTCCCCGGCATCGGCTACGAGCCGAAATCCTGACGACGATTCGGCACTCGGCGGCGAAGGGCCGCCGAGCTTGCGGGATGCGGGGGCACCTCCGCGCGGATCGGCAACGGTCCGTGCGGGCATGTTGGCTCGACCCGGCCTGACGGCGGAGAAGCACTGGCGGACCGCCCCGGCCGGGTCGCCCAACAGTCTCTCCATTCATACCCTGCCGTCTTCGTCGGTTTGCTGCAGGCCCGCGCATGATCTTCGTAGAAGGTAAGACCTTCAACTCCGCGCGCGTTCTCTTAAGCTGCGATCTCTGGTGCCAGCGTTTCGGGCGGCTCTTTTGCGCGACCTGCTCGGCGTCTCTGATCATCCGATCGAGGGCGATCGATGTTCCGATGTCGGAAACGCGCTCCCTCGCGAATGGGAAAAGGTGCTTCGCCAAGACGATCACGTAGCGCCTTTGGGCCGGATGCGAGTGCTCTTCGCTCCCAAGCCATGCGGCGGCGATCGGGCTTCGTGCCGCGTCTCCCTCGCCTCCAGCGCGCACTGGCTCGAATGCCAGCGCTCTGCATAAAGCTCGACGGTTCTTCCCGTCTTGCTCCTCAGGCACCCCCATCCCGCAAGTGCCGGATGATGCCGGAAAAATCGACATCGCCCTGCCCAGCCTCCGCGAAACCCGCATAAAGCTGCTCGGCATGGTGTCCGAGCGGCGTCTGCGCGCCGCTCGCATCGGCTGCCGCCTTGGCCAGCCGCAGGTCCTTCAGCATCAGGTTCGTCGCAAAGCCCGGCTTATAGTCGTTGTTGGCGGGCGAGGCGGGCACGGGGCCGGGTACGGGGCAGTAGCTGGTGAGCGACCAGCACTGGCCGGAGGAGGTCGAGGCGACGTCGAACAGGGCTTGGGGCGACAGGCCCAGCCGCTCGGCCAGAACGAAGGCCTCCGCCACCGCGATCATCGAGACCCCGAGGATCATGTTGTTGCAGATCTTCGCCGCCTGCCCCGCCCCCGGCCCGCCGCAGTGGACGATCCGCGAGCCCATGATCTCGAGAAGAGGCCGAGCCCTTTCGAACGCGGCGGCCTCGCCGCCGGCCATGAAGGTAAGCGTTCCCGCCTCCGCGCCCTTGGTGCCGCCCGAGACCGGTGCGTCGAGCGAGGCGAAGCCGGCCTGCGCGGCGAGGTCGTGCGCGCGCCCCGCGCTTTCGATGTCGATCGTGGAACAATCGACCAGCAGCGTGCCGGGTGCGAGATGCGGCAGCGCCTCCTGCCAGAGCGAGAAGACATGCGCTCCCGCCGGCAGCATGGTGATCACCACGCCCGCCTCGCGCACCGCCGCCGCGAGCGTTTCCGCGACCGGCAGGCCATCCGCCCGCGCCGCCTCGACTGCTGCCGGCGAAACGTCGAAGGCCGCCAGCGCGTGGCCGGCGCGACCCAGATTTAGAGCCATCGGTCGGCCCATATGGCCGAGACCGATAAAGGCGATGCGGTTCGAACTCATGATGGCATCCTTGAAAAAACGCGGCAGGCGACGAAAGGCGGCTCAGCGCCAAGACTGAAGGATCAGATCGGCGGCCTTTTCCGCGATCATCAGCGTCGGCGAGTTGGTGTTGCCGGAGACGATGCGGGGCATGATGGAGGCGTCCGCCACGCGCAGGTTGCCGATGCCCCGCACGCGAAGCGCGGGATCCACCACGGAGCCCTCGTCCGCGCCCATGCGGCAGGTCCCGGCGGGATGAAAGATCGTGGTGCCGATAGCGCCGGCGGCGGCCACCAGTTCTTCCTCGCTTTCGAACTCCGGCCCCGGCTTGAACTCCTGCGGCCGGTAGGGCCGGAGCGCGTCCTGCGACACGATGCGGCGGGTCAGGCGGATGGCGTCGGCGGCGACCCGCCGGTCAGTCTCGGTGGCAAGATAGTTCGGCCGGATGGCGGGCTGTTTTTTATGGTCGGGCGCCAGCGCATGGACGCTGCCGCGACTGTCCGGGCGCAGATTGCAGACGCTGGCGGTGAAGGCGGGAAAGCTGTGGACGCCCTCGCCGAACTTCTCCAGGCTCAGCGGCTGGACGTGATATTGCAGATTGGCCGTCTCGAAGGACGGATCGGACCGCGTGAAGACTCCGAGCTGGCTCGGCGCCATGGACATCGGCCCCGAGCGCATCACGGCATATTCCAGCGCGATCGAGGCCTTTCCGAGAAGCGTGCTCGCCCGCTCGTTGAGGGTGCGGATGCCGCTGACCTTGTAGGCGCAGCGCAGCTGCAGATGATCCTGCAGATTCTCGCCGACCTCGCGCCGCTCGGCGACCAGCGCGATTCCCGCCGCGCCCAGCACCTCGCCCCGACCTATCCCCGAGAGTTCCAGGATATGCGGCGAGCCGATCGCGCCTGCGCAAAGAACCACCTCACGGCGGCAGGCGGCGCGGCGCACCTCGCCATCAGCTTCGAACTCGACACCCTTGGCCGCCCGATCTTCGATCAGGAGCCTGCGGACATGCGCGCCGGTCACGACGGTGAGATTCTTCCGGTGCCGCACCGGCTTCAGGAAGGCCTTGACCGCGTTCCAGCGCACGCCCCGGCGCTGGTTCACCTTGAAGTAGGAGGAGCCTTCGTTGTCGCCCCGGTTGAAATCCTCGATGCGCGGAATGCCGGCCTGCTCCGCGGCGGCGCGGAAGGCGTCGAGAATGTCCCAGCGCAGGCGCGGCGGCTCGACGCGCCATTCGCCGCCAACCCCGTGCATCTCGTCGGCCCCGGCGAAATAATCCTCCGAACGCTTGAACAGCGGCAGGACATCGTCCCAGCCCCAGCCCGCGCAGCCCATCTGGCGCCAGAGATCGTAGTCGCGCGCCTGTCCGCGCATGTAGATCATGCCGTTGATCGAGGAGCAGCCGCCCAGCACCTTGCCCCGGGGATAGGCGAGCGCGCGCCCGTTCAGCCCGGCCTCGGCGTCGGTCTGGAAGCACCAGTCCGTGCGCGGATTGCCGATGCAGAAGAGATAGCCGACCGGAATGTGGACCCAGGCGTAATTGTCCCGCTGTCCGGCTTCCAGGAGGAGAACCGAAGCGTTCGGATCGGCCGACAGGCGGTTGGCCAGCGCGCAGCCCGCCGTGCCGCCGCCGATCACGATGAAGTCGTAGGCCTCCTCCATCGGATCAGCCGCCCTCCCCGCCGAAGCGCCGCCCGAAGCGCGAGGCGAGAAGCTCTCCGACGAGGCCGCGCCGGAACAGGAGCACGCAGACCATGAAGATCAGCCCGGTGATGACCGTGACCGGGAAGGCCGAGGTGGCAAGAGAGTTCTGGATCGCCACGACGAGGCCGGCGCCCACGATCGGCCCGAGCATCGTTCCGATGCCGCCGAGCAGCGTCATCAGGATGACTTCGCCCGACATCTGCCATGTGACGTCGGTGAGCGTCGCGAACTGGAAGACCAGCGCCTTCATGCCACCTGCGACGCCCGCCAGCGCCGCCGACATGACGAAGGCCGAGAGCTTGTAGGCGCTGACGGAATATCCCAGCGAAATGGCGCGGTTCTCGTTCTCGCGGATCGAGCGCAGGATCGTGCCGAAGGGCGAGTTGACGATCCGGTAGATCGCGAAGATCGCCGTGAGGAAGATCGCGAGCACGAAGAGATACATGGCCATCGGGTCGGACAGATCGACAAGGCCGAGCGCCCGGCCGCGCGGCACGCCCTGCAGCCCGTCCTCGCCGCCGGTGAAGGGCGCCTGGAGGCAGAAGAAGAAGATCATTTGCGAAAGCGCCAGCGTGATCATCGCGAAGTAGATGCCCTGGCGGCGGATAGCCAGCGCGCCGATCACGAGGCCGAGCAGGGCGGCGGCCGCCGCGCCGGCGAGGACGCCGAGTTCGGGCGTCAGTCCCCATTCCTTGACGGTGTAGGCGGTGACATAGGCCGCGCTGCCGAAGAAGGCAGCATGGCCGAAGGAGAGGAGGCCGGTATAACCGAGCAGAAGATTGAAGGCCGCCGCAAAGAGCGCGAAGCACAGGATCTTCATGAGGAAGATCGGATAGAAGAAGAAGGGCGCGGCAACGAGAAGCCCGACCGCGACGAGGAGAAGCGCGAGCTTCGCGCCGCCGGAGCCCGATCGCGCCGACGAGGAATTCGTCGCCGAAAGGCTCGTCATGCCGCCCTCCCGAACAGGCCTGCCGGGCGGATGAGCAGCACCACGGCCATGATCACGAAGACGACGATGTTGGAGGCCTCGGGGTAGAAGACCTTGGTCAGCCCCTCGCACAGGCCGAGCAGGTAGCCGGTGGCGATGGCGCCGCCGATCGAGCCCATGCCGCCGATCACCACGACCGCGAAGACCGTGATGATGATGTTGGTGCCCATCAAGGGGCTTACCTGGTAGATCGGCGCCGCCAGGATGCCGGCGAGACCGGCCAGCGCCGCTCCGAACCCGTAGGTCAGCGTCAGCAGAAGCGGCACGTTGATGCCGAAGGCGCGCACCAGCTGGGGGTTCTCGGTGGCGGCCCTGAGATACGCGCCGAGCCGCGTCTTCTCGATCAGCGCCCAGGTGGCGAGGCAGAGGACGAGCGAGGCGAAGACGATGAAGCCGCGATAGTTCGGCAGGAACATGAAGCCGAGATTGGTGCCGCCGGTGAGAAGCTGAGGCGGCGCATAGGGCTGACCCGAGGCGCCGTAGTAGTAGCGGAACGTGCCCTCGATCACGAGCGCGAGGCCGAAGGTGAAGAGGAGGCCATAGAGCGGATCGAGATCGTAGAGACGGCGCAGCGCGACGCGCTCTATGAGGGCGCCGAGCAGCCCGACCACGAGCGGCGCCAGGATCAGAGACGGCCAGAAGCCGATGCCGGCCACCGACAGAAAGAGATAGCCGGCGAAGGCGCCCAGCATGTATTGCGCGCCATGGGCGAAGTTGATGATGCGCAGCAGCCCGAAGATGATGGCAAGCCCCAAGCTCAGCATCGCGTAGAAGGACCCGTTGATCAGCCCGACGAGCAATTGCCCGAGAAAGGCCTGCACGGGCACGCCGAAGATCATCGTCATTCCGATCACACTCCCAGCGTTTGCGTCATCTGCGCCATGCGGTCCGGCAGTTCGGCGACGGCGAAGCCGTCCAGCACGCGCCCATGGTCCATGAGGTAGAAGCGGTCGGCCACCTTCGCGGCGAAGCGGAAGTTCTGCTCCACCAGAAGCACGGTCATGCCCCGCGCCTTCAAGACCTGAAGGATCTCGCCAATGCGCTGCACGATGACCGGCGCCAAGCCCTCCGTCGGCTCGTCGAGCAGCAGCAGCTTGACGCCGGAGCGCAGGATGCGCGCGATGGCGAGCATCTGCTGCTCGCCGCCGGAAAGCTGCGTGCCGCCACTCTGGCGCCGCTCCTTCAGATTGGGAAAGAGCGCGTAGATTTCCTCCACGCTCATGCCGCCCGGCGCCACGATCGGGGGGAGCAACAGGTTCTCCTCCACCGAAAGGCTGGCGAAGATGCCGCGCTCCTCCGGCACGAAGCCGAGGCCGAGCCGGGCGACGCGGTGCAGCGGCACTTTCAGGAGATCGTGGTCCTCGAAGCGCAGCGTGCCGCTGCGCTTGGGCAGAAGCCCCATGATGGCGCGCAGCGTCGTGGTCTTGCCGACGCCGTTGCGCCCGAGCAGCGTGACGGTCTCGCCGGGGAAGATGTCGAGATCGACGCCGTGCAGCGCCTGGCTTTCTCCATACCAGGCCTGGAGGCCGCGAACGCTGAGCAGCGGCTGGGCGCGGTCAGACATGGTCGGTTCCCATATAGGCGGTGCGCACGCGCTCGTCGGTGGAGACGGTGCGATAGTCGCCCGCCGCCAGGATCTCGCCGCGTTGAAGCACGGTGACGCGGTCGCAGAGATCGGCGACGACCTTCAGATTGTGCTCCACCATCAGCACCGCGTGGTTGCGGGCGACCTGTTTGATGATAGCGGCGATGACCTCGACATCCTCGTGCCCCATGCCGGCCATCGGCTCGTCCAACAGCAGCACCTTGGGCTCCAGCGCCAGCGTGGTCGCGATCTCCAGAACGCGCTTGCGCCCATAGGACAGGCTCGCCGCCGGACGGTCGCGCGCTTCGGTCAGTCCCACCGCGTCGATCAGCTCCATGGCGCGCGCGTTCAAGCGGTCGAGGCTGGAGAGCGGGCGCCAGAACTGGATGGCGAGCCCGTTCCGGCGCTGCAGGGCGACGCGGACATTCTCCAGGATCGTCAGATGCGGAAAGGTCGCCGAGATCTGGAACGAGCGAACGAGCCCGAGGCGCGCCACCTTGGCCGGCGGGGTCTTGGTGATGTCCTCGCCCAAAAGCGTGATCGTGCCTGATGTCGGCTGCAGGAACTTCGTCAGGAGGTTGAAGACGGTGGTCTTGCCCGCCCCGTTCGGGCCGATCAGCGCGTGGACCTCGCCATGGCCGACGTCGAGATCGACATCGCGGACGGCGGTGAAGCCGCCGAAGTCGCGCCTGAGGCCCCGGCAGGACAGGACGGTCTCGCCCTTGGCGAGGCCACGGCCGGGCGCCGCGTCCCCGGCGCCCCTGGCAAGGGCGCCGGGATGGGCGGTTGAGAGAATGCCGCTCATGCCCGCGCCGCTTACGGGGTGACCAGCGGGCAGTTGCTCTTGGCCGGATCGAGATAGGCCGTGTCGCCCGGCACGGTGGCGAGGACCTTGAAATAGTCCCAGGGCTTGGTGCTCTCGGCGGGCTTCTTCACCTCGAGAAGATACATGTCGTAGATCATGCGCCCGTTCTTGGCGACCTTGCCGCCGCGCGCGAAGACATCGTCCACCGGCATCTCATGCAGGGCGGCCGCCACCGGCTCGGTCGCGTCGGTCTTGGCCTTGTCGATGGCCTTCAGATACTGCAGCACGGCGGAATAGGTGCCGGCCTGGATCATGTTGGGCATGCGCTTGGTGCGCTCGAAGAAGCGCTGCGAGAAGGCGCGCGAGTCGTCGTCGCGGTCCCAGTAGAAGCCCTCCGTCAGCGACAGGCCCTGCGCCGCTTCCAGGCCGAGCCCGTGGACCTCGGCGAGGGTGAAGAGGAGCGCCGCCAGCCGCTGGCCGCCGGCCACGATGCCGAACTCCGCCGCCTGCTTCACCGCGTTGGACGTGTCGAGACCGGCATTGGCCATGCCGATGACCTTGGCGCCCGAGGACTGCGCCTGAAGCAGGAAGGAGGAAAAGTCCGTGTTGGACAGGGGATGGCGAACCGATCCGACAATCGTGCCGCCGCTCGCCTTGACGAAGTTCGAGGTCTGCTCCTCCAGCGAGTAGCCGAAAGCATAATCAGCCGTCAGGAAGAACCAGCTGTCGCCGCCCTGCTTGACCAGTGCGCCGCCGGTGCCGACCGCCAGCGCATGGGTGTCGTAGGCCCAGTGGAAGCCATAGGGGCTGCAGGCCTTGCCGGTCAGGTCGGTGGTCGCCGCGCCGGTGACGATGTCGATCTTCTTCTTCTCCTTCGACAGGCCCTGCACGGCCAGCGCGACGGAGGAGGTCGTCAACTCCATGATGGCGTCGACTTGTTCGGTGTCATACCATTGGCGCGCGATGTTGGAAGCGATGTCGGGCTTGTTCTGGTGGTCGGCGGTGATGACCTCGATCTTCTTGCCGAGAACCGTACCGCCAAAATCCTCCACCGCCATCTTGGCGGCCTCGAAGGACCAGCGGCCGCCGAAATCGGCATAGACGCCGGACTGGTCGTTCAGGATGCCGATCTTGACGATGTCGTCGGAGACCTCCTGCGCCTTCGCTTGCATCGAAGTGCTGGCCGCCAGCGCGAGCGTCGCGCCTGCCAGGACCGTCCGTTTGAGCCTGCCGGAAACCGTCATCGTTCCTCCCTTTCGTCGATTCCATCGATCGCCTGTCGGGAGTGTCGAGGGCCGCCTCTGGCGACCGCCGGGCCACCGCGCGACGCGCAGGGCTACAGGCGGCGTCGGATCGACCGGCCGTGCTCGTCCTCCCCGCTTTCCCGCCCGTCTTCGCGCGCGCGTCGAAAGCCTCCTCACTGCCCTGCCGTCCCACGGGGCGATGAGGATGCGAAAGGCTAGCATCAAGCGGATGGGTTAAGAATGGCGTTTTTGGTACAAGCCTTGTACGAAAACGTAAGCGGAAGCCGGCTCGGGAGATTGCATTGCAGTTCGATTGGGACGATCTGCGCCATTTCCTGGCGGTTGCGCGCACGCGCCAACTCTCCGCCGCCGCGCGACGGTTGCGCAGCAATCACGTGACCGTGTCCCGGCGGATCGACCGCTTGGAGAAGGCGCTCGCCATGCGCCTCTTCGAGCGCTCCGCGCGCGGCTACACGCTGACCATTCTGGGCGAGCGCCTCGTCGCCCATGCCGAGCGGATGGAGCGGGAGGTGGAGGGCTTCGGGGAGACGATCCTGGAAGCCGGCGGCTGGGCGAGAGGCGTGGCGCGCCTGTCGACGCCGGAGGGCTTCGGCAATTTCTTCCTGGCCGAACGCCTGCCCGGCTTCGCGCGGGCCCATCCCGGCCTTCTCGTGGAATTCGTGACGATCCAGCAGATCGTCTCCCTGTCGCGCCGGGAGGCCGACCTGTCGGTGACGCTGAACGCGCCCGGCGCCGGGCCTTATCTCAGTGAGCGGATCGCCGGCTACCGGCTCTTTCTCTACGCCTCGCGCGACTATCTCGCCCGGCACGGGCCGATCGGCACACGGGGCGAGGTGAACCTTCATCCGCTGATCGGCTATGTCGAGGACATGATCTTCACGCCCGGCCTCGACTATCTCTCCGAGATTCTGCCCGGCATGCGCGCGGGCTATCAAAGCTCCTCCATCCAGGCCCAGTTGCAGGCGGTTCTGGCGGGGTTCGGGATCGGTATCCTGCCCTTCTTCATCGCCTCGCGCCACGCCGAGCTCGTGCCCATCCTGCCGCGCGAGCTGCATCTGGAGCGGGACTACTGGATGAGCTCCCACGAAGATCTCGCCGCCGCCCCGCGCATCCGGGTGCTCGCCGATTTTATCCGGCGGCAGGCGATCGAGTTCGGCCCCATCTTCCGCGCCGAAGCGCTGCTCGGCGCCTGAGGGCCGAGCAGCGCTTGCGTGGCCTCGGGCCGCGAGATCAGCGACGCTGCGGCGGCGCCGACCAGGTTTCGGCCTCGTCCACATAGGCCTTCCCCGCCTTCTTGTCGTAGAGGCAGAGTTTCGACAGGGACGAGCCGCGCGTGCGGTCCGACACCAGCATCGCGACCATGCCGACGCGATCGTCGAAGCCGACGATGGTGGAGGGCCGGGCGTTGCGAATGCCGCTGGCCGCGAGACAGGCCTTGGTCACGCGCGCGTCGAACTCGGCCCAGGCGTCGGCGCTCGATGCCAGCGCCGGGCCGGAGATCGCGGCGACAGTCAGACCGAAGACCAGGGGAACGGTGGGGATGCGCATGTCGTGTCGTCTTCCGATGTCGTTGCTGGAGTTCTCGCTCAAGAACAAGCGTGCGGGAGCAAGCCGACGGTTTGATGGCCTCGGTTGATGAGAGTTCGAGGAGATGCCAAGCGCAATGGCGCTCGCCAATGGAGCGATGCGGCGGCAAGGCTCCCGAGGGGCGGCGCGCGCCGCCCCTCGCCGCTCAAGCTCAGGCGCTCATACGGGCCTTGGGATCGGTGCTCTCGGACTTGGCGCTCGGCGTGTCGTTTACGCCGTCGAGATCGGGCGCATGGCCGTAGCTCATGTTCTTCATCTGCTGGATGACGCGCGCCATTTCCTCGTCCGGCAGCACCGGCGGCTCGCCGAGGACGCGGGCCTGCACATAGAGGCGCGACAGCGTCTCCACCTCGACCGCCAGCGCCAGGGCGGCGCCCAGCGTCTTGCCGAGCGCGATCTGGCCGTGCTGACCGAGCAGGCAGGCGAGCCGGTCCTCCAGCGCTTCGAGCGCGGCGTCGGACAGGGCCTGCGTGCCGAAGGTGGCGTAGCGCGAGCAACGGATCGTGGTGCCGCCGGCGATCGCCGTCATGTAGTGGAAGCTCGGGATCGCGTGGTGATGCACGGCGAGCGTCGTCGCATAGACGGAATGGCAGTGAAGCACGCAGTCGATATCGGTGCGCGCGGCGAGAATGTCGCGGTGGAAGCGCCATTCCGACGAGGGGCGCCGCTGCCCCTCATAGGTGCCGTCGAAGAACATCTGCACGAGATCGCCCGGCTGCATCCGGTCGTAGGGCAGCGAGGTCGGCGTCACCAGGAAGCCCGCCGGATTGCGCACGGAAAGATTGCCGGCGGTGCCCTGGTTGATGCCGGTTTCGTTCATCCGGCGGCAGGTGGCGACCATTTCCTCGCGAAGGGCGGCGTCGTCATAGGCAGTCATGAGGCTTGGCTCCAGGGTCTGGACCGGTCGCACCAGTGCGACCAGTAGGACAAGAGATCGGGCAGGTCGGAAACATCGGGCGTTTCCGCACTGAGCGGCGCGGGGGCGGCGCGCGTTTCGTGGCCGGCGAGAAGGGCCGCCCCGGTCGCCGTTCCGTGCGCGTCGCGGTTGACGAGAACTCGGGCGGCCGGGTTGAGCGCGGCCAGGATCGCGCCGAACAGGGGATCGCGAACTAGCCCGCCGTCGAGAACGAGCGTGCGGGCCGGCGGCAGGTCCCGCAAGCATTGATTGGCGAGCATGGCGGCGTAGAGAAGGCCGAGCGTGAAGCGCACGGTCGCGTCCCCCGCCAGCGGACCTTCGACAAGGCCGCGCCGCGCGGTGCCGGGAAAGAGCCCGTCGTCCCCGCCGAAGGACGGCAGGGCCAGCGTCCGGCTGGCGACGATGCGCCTCAGCGCCTCGCGCGTCGCCGGCCCGCGCGCCTCGCCCGCCACGGCCGCGAACTCCCGCCCGCCCATGGTCAGCATGCCCGGAACCGGGCGGCCGAAGACATCAGCATTGCAGGCGCGGCCGGGCGCTTCCCGGTCGAGATCGACGCCGGACCGGTCCGTAAGCGCCACGATCCATGTGCCGGTCGAGACCACGGTGAGATCGGACAGGCCGGCGGCCTGATAGCGGTAGAAATTGGCCGAGGAATCGTGAATGCCGCACAGGACGCGCGTGTCCGGCGACAGGCCGCAGCGCGTCGCCAGCGCTGGCTTCAGGGGCCCAAGCGTCTCATAGGCGCGGCGAAGCGGGGGCAGAAGGCGCGCCCAGCCGCGCCGCTCGACGAGCCGCGCGGGGGCCGCGTCGGCGCTCGACCAGAGATGCGATTGCGCGCCAAGGCTCGTGACCTCGCCCGCCGCCACGCCGCAGAGGCGAAAGGCCCAGTATTGCGGCAGCGCCAGAAAGGCGCGCGCCCCGGCGAAGACATCCGGCCAGCCGCGCTCCAGCCAGAGCATCTGGCGCGCCAGATGGGCCGAGCCCAACATCACCGCGCTGCCCCGCTCGCGAAACGAGCCGACCATGGCGGCATAGTCCCGCACGACATCCGCCGGCGGCTCCTGCTCGTAGTCGATCATCGGCATGGCCGCGCCGCTCTCATTCACCAGCACGCCGCCCGAACCGTGCGAACAGGCGACGATCGCCCCGATCGAATGGCGCGTTCCTAAGTCGGCGAGGCCATCCAGCAGCCAGGCTTCCAGGGCGGCGAGGTCGTGATGGCGGTAGGGCGGCCCGTCCACCACGAGATTGGGCGCCGACATCTCCTCCAGGATCGCGCCGTCCGGGGTGGCGGCGAGAAGCTTCACATTGGTCTTGCCGACGTCGAAGACGGCGACGACGCTCATGCCGCACCCTCCCCGCGCTTTCGCAGGAGGCCGGCGAGCGCGGGCAGATGCGGGCGGATCGACTGCGCCACGACGACGGCGATCAGCGTGCCGCCCCAGATGGCGAGGGTCAGGTAGTTCGACAGGCCGAACTGGTTGAAGCCCGAGGAGATGACCTGGAGAATGGCGAGCGCCACCATGAGCCCGCCCACCGTGCCGAAGCCGCCGAACGGATCGACCCCGCCGAGCACCGCCGCCAGAATGGTGACGAGGAGATAGGACTGCGCATAGTCCGCGCTGGCGGAATTGAAGATCACCAGCATCACCAGCGCGGCGACGAAGCAGACGAGGCTGGACAGCGTGTAGACGCCGATCAGCACCCGCTTCGTGTCGATGGCGGAATAGCGCGCGGCCTCCATGTTGGAGCCGATCATGTGGCAGGCGATGCCGAAGGCGGTCTTCTTCAGGACCAGCCCCACCACCACGGCGACAAGCACCATGACCACGAAGACCAGCGGCACGCCGAACAGGCTGGAATTGCCGATGCGCGAGACGAGGTCTGGTACGCCCGACAGCGCCATGCCGCGCGTGAGATAGATGCTGATCCCGTCGATCAGCGACTTGGTGCCGAGCGTGATGAGGATCGGGTGAACGCCGGTATAGGCAATGAGCGCGCCCGTCAGGAGGCCGATGACGAGGCAGAGAAGGAGGCCCGCCGCCAGCGCCAGCGCGACGCCGGCCAGCACCGCCCCGCCGCCCGCCCCGGCGGGAATGGCGTTCTGCATGACGAAGACCATCAGCAGCGCGCATTGGTTGGTGGTGGCGATGATCGCCAGATTCAGCCCGCCCGTGATGAGCGGCACGATCATAGCGAGCGACAGAAGCCCCAGAAGCGGCATCTGGAACATGAAGGACTGCAGCGTGCCGAGGCTGGCGAAGCCCGGAACCGCCAGCGAGAAGGCCAGCACCAGCGCGACCAGAAGGCCGGTCAGGCCGAGATGGGCGCCGGGAACGCCGGCACGCAGCCGCGCCATGAAACCGGCGATGGCGCCGTCGTCGGCCAGGGGATGGGACGTCCGGTTCTCAAGCATGGGCGGCCTCGCCAAGGGTGCGATGGCGCCGACCGCGCCGGGAGGAGAGAACGGTGAGCGAGGTGGAGGCGAGGATCGTGAGGCCGATCACGATCTGGAAGAAATAGGACGAGACGCCCAGAAGGTTCAGCCCGTTCTGCAGGATGGCGAGAAGCACGATGCCCAGCAGCACGCCCGGCACGGTGCCGATGCCCCCCGTCAGGCTGGCGCCGCCGAGCACGGCGGCGGAGAGGACGGCAAGTTCCGTGTTCGCCATGGCGTTGGGCACGCTTTCGCCCACCCGGTGGGCCTGGAGAAGCCCGGCGAAGGCGGCGAGAAACCCGAGGAACCCGTAGGCCACGAAATGGAGATGGCCGATCGAGATGCCGATGCGCCGCGCCGCTTCCGTGTTGCCGCCCATGGCGTAGAGCTGCCGGCCCACCGCCGTCTTGTTCATCAAGGCCCAGGTGCCGAGGCTGACCACCACCATGGCCATGATGGGCAGCGTGACGCGAACCAGATCGCCGTTCGCCATCTCCGTCTCGTAGAAGGTGACGCGCGTCGTCCACCAGTCCGGCAGGTCGTAGATCGAGCGCCCGCCCGAGAAATACATGAGAAGCGAGAAGGTGACGCTCATCATCGCGATCGTGGCGATGATGGAGGGAATGCGCACGAAATGGATCAGCGCCGCGTTGAGACAGCCGAGCGCGGTGCCGAGCGCCAGACCCAGCCCGATCGCCAGCGGCGCGGGAAGCCCCATGCGGGCGGCGAGAAGCGCCGCGACATATTGCGACACGGAGGCGGTGGCGGCGAAGGAAATGTCGATGCCCCCAGAAACCAGCACGACGAAGAGGCCCATCGCCATGATGGCCTGCACGGAATAGGTTTCCAGAAGGTCGATGACGTTGGGCAGCGTCAGGAAGCCGGGCGCCATGGCGCCGAAGAACAGGACGGCGAGGACGATGACGCCGAAGAGCCAGGCTTCGGGGCGGCGCCGAAGGCGCGACAGGGCGGCGCGGCGGGGTCCGTGCGGGTGATCAGGCATAGATCCTCTCCTCCAACTCGCGCTCGCTGGTGCGCCCGGGCACGACCTCGTCGACGATCCGCCCGGCGCGCATGTGCAGCACCCGGTCGCAGGTGGCGAAGGCCTCGCTCACCTCGTCCGAGATGACGATGATGCCGACGCCCTCGCGCGCCAGCTCCGCCACGATCTCGTAGATCCCCTGCTTGTTCTTGATGTCGACGCCCACCGTCGGCGCGTCGAGAATGAGCACGCTCGGCCGCGTCGCCAGCCATTTGGCGAGCACGACGCGCTGCTGGTTGCCGCCCGACAGGGTCTGCACGGGACGGTCGATGTCCGGAACCTTGATGGCGAGGCGACGCACCCAGTCTCTCGCCAGATCGGCGCGCCGGCGGCGCGGGATGAGGCCCGAGCGGCCCGCGAGATCCTTCATCACGGCGAGGCCGACATTGTCCTCGATCGACTGCGGCAGGATGACGCCGAGCGACAGGCGGTCCTCCGAGACATAGGCGATGCCGGCGCGCACGGCGTCCCGGTTGGAGCGCAGCGACAGCGGCGCGCCATTGAGGCGGATCGTCCCGCCCTCAGTGCGGTGCATGCCGAACAGCGTCAGCGCCAGCTCCGTGCGCCCGGCGCCCAGAAGCCCGACGAGGCCCAGCACCTCGCCCCGGCGAAGGGTGAAGCTGACGTCTGCGAACTCGCCGCGCCGCGACAGGCCCTCCACCGTCAGAAGCGGCTCGGCCGCGCTCATGTCGCGCGCCGCCACGCCATGGTCGATGTCGAGCCCCGTCATCAGATGGGCGATGCGGCGCGGGTCCATCTCGGAGACCGGCCAGGTCCCGACCTTGCGCCCGTCGCGAAACACGGTGACGCGCTCGGCGATCTCGACCACCTCCTCCAGGCGGTGCGAGACGAAGACCACCGCGATCCCGTCCGCCTTCAGCCGCGCGACGATGGCGAGCAGTCGGTTCACCTCGGCGCGGGTGAGCGAAGCGGTCGGCTCGTCCATGAAGATCAGCCGCGCTTTTGCCGCGAGCCCGCGCGCGATGGCGACGATCTGCCGTTCGGCGACGGGCAGGTCGGAGACCAGCGCGGACGGCTCGAGATCGAAGGCGAGCCGCGCCAGCACGGATTTGGCGAGGGCGCGCATGCGGGCGGCGCGAACCGGCTTGAGCGCGCCGCCGAGATAGGCGTCGATCGCGATGTTCTCGGCGACCGACAGGTTGGGAAACAGCGACAGGTCCTGGAAGATGACCTGGATGCCGAGCGCCTTGGCGCGCGCTGGCGTCAGCGGCAGGACGTTCTCGCCCTCGATCTCGATCGTGCCTTCGCTCGGCGCGTGGACGCCGGCGATGGCCTTGATGAGCGTGGACTTGCCGCAGCCGTTCTCGCCGACGAGGCAATGAACCTCGCCCGGGCGCACGTCCCAGTCGATGCCCTCCAGCGCGCGCACGCCGCCGAAGCGCTTGGACAGGCCCGTCAGTTTGAGAAATGGAACGTCATCCGCCATCGGCCGCCTCCCACCGTCCGAAATGAGGAGCCGGCGGCCCGATCGGGCCGCCGGAGCAGGGGTCAGAGGCCGAGCGCGACCAGACGGTCGATATTGGCCTTGTCGAGGGATTCGAGCTTCTGGGCCTGGATCAGCCGCTTGTCGGGATAGACCCGCACGGGGCCGACGCCGGTGATCTCCATGTTGTCGGTGGGCTCCTTGCCCGCCGCCAGCAGCGAGGAAAGCTGCGCGAAGACCTCGCCCGCCGTCAGCGGGTTCCAGATATAGCCGCCGCGAATGACGCCGGATTTGACGTATTTTGCGCCCTGGCCCGGCGAGAAGCCGCCGACCAGCGCGATGCTCTTGGCCTTGCCGCGATCGTCCAGAACGCGCCCGGCGCCGATCGGGCCCTGGCTGCCGAAGGTCAGGATGCCCTTGAGGTCCGGGTTGGCGCGCAGCTGGTCCTGCGTGGTCTTGATGCTTTCGTCGAGGCTTTCGGCGACGCCGAACCGATCCCCCACCATCTGCATCTTGGGATATTTCGTCTTCTGATAGGCGATGGCGGCATCGGCCCAGGCGTTGTGCAGCGGCACGGTGAGCGAGCCGACATAGACGATATACTTGCCTTCCTCGCCCATCTCCTTGGCCAGAAGGTCCATATGCGCCTGGCCGTAGGCCTCGGTCGTGGTCAGCTCGAAGTCCCAGTCCTTCTCCTTCTGGTCCGGCCCTTCGTGGGCGAGGACCTTGATGCCGGCGGCGCGGGCGCGGCCGAGCACGGGCTCGAGCGCGGCGGAATCGTTGGGCACGATGCCGATCACGTTGACCTTGCGGGCGATCAGGTCCTCGATGGCGCGGACCTGCTGGGCCGCGTCGGCCTGCGTCGGGCCGACCATCCAGGCATTGACCTTGTACTCCTTGGCGCCCTTCTTGATCCCTTCCTCCATCGCGTTGAACCAGGGAATGCCCCCGATCTTCACGACGATTCCGGCCTGCGGCTCGGCGCTCTGGGCCAAGGCGGCGGGGCCGGCGAGCGAGAGGGCCAGAAGACCTCCCATGGCCGCGAGAGCGCGGCGGCGCGACATCAGCATGTCTTATCCTCCCGTGTCATGAACCCGCCCGGCCTCCCCGCCGGTGCGGGACCCGCAGTGTCGAGCCGCGGATGGTGACGGCGCATTCGAGGCGCCTTGTTTCTTCAGGGGACTCATGGCCGTCCATGCGCCGGCGCAACAGCGCCCAGGCGGCCTTGGCCATGTCCTCCACCGGCTGGCGCACGGCGGTGATGCCGGGCGAGACGAGCCGCATCCATTCCATCTCGTCGAACGAGGCGAAGGCGAGATCGGCCGGAATCCGAAGCTCCAGCGCGCCGATCAGCCGATAGGCCGCGAGCGAGGTCATGTGGTCGAGCGCGAACAGCGCGCCCGGCCGCTCGCGCTCCAGGCGCTCGCGCAGGCGAGCCGTCGCCTCCTCGCACTCGAAGCCGACTTCCAGCATCTCGGCGCGCATCGAGCCCGCCTCGGCGGCGAACCCGTCCCAGCGCTCGCGCACATTGCTGATGGCGAGACTGGTGCCGACCACGAGGCAGCTTTCCGTCCCGGCCTCCGCCATATGGCGCGCGAGGGCGCCGGACGCCGGCCCGTTGTCGACCGCCACGAGATCGAAGCGGCTGTCGTCGGGAATGCGGTCCGCCACCACGGCGGGAACGGCGAAGCCGGCGGGCAGGCGCGACGAGAGCGCCCCGTCGCAGGGAATGACGATCAGCCCCGCCGGGCGCCAGGCGCGGATATTGGCGAGGCGGTCGGCCTCCTCCTTGGGGTCGTTCCGCGCCGAAACCACGGCCAGATCGAACCCGCCCTCGCGCGCCTCGTGCTCCAGCGTGGAGACGAAGGCGGCGAACATGGGATTGGTGAGGTCCGGCACCACGACCGCCGCCAGCGCCGCCTTGCCCGAGCGCAGGCGCGAGGCGGCGATGTCGGTGACGTAGCCCAGTTCCTCGACGGCGGCGCGCACCCGCTCAGCGAAGTCGAGCGACACGCTCGCCTTGCCGTTGATGACGTTGGAAACCGTGGCGATGGACACGCCGGCTCGCTCCGCCACCATGCGGATGGACGGCGTTTGTTGTCGCGACATGGACGCCCCTCCCAAGACGAACCGAGCCCAAACTTCGATTTGAACGCCAATAAAACGTTTCATCGAAGGCTAGACACGGGTCCAGACTTTGTCAATCATGCAGATCAGCAGCCGAGCGTCGGGCTTTGCTGCAGAGCGAAAGAACAGTTCGCGTTTGCGAGACTGCGCACTTGCAAAAGAACGAGACGTACCGGGAGGACGACATGAACAAGCTGGGTGTACACGCGCTGGTCTGGGAAGCGGGCTGGAGCGAGGCGGAATGCGCGCGGGCGATCGGCAAGACGGCCGAGATCGGCTTCGACTTCATCGAGGCGCCGGCGCTGGACCCGAGCCTGATCGACCCGGTCTTCACCCGCCGCCAGCTGGAGCAGGCCGGCATCGGCATCAACTTTTCGCTCGGCCTCGGTTTCGAGGACGACATTTCCTCCGGCGACCCGGAGAAGCGCGCGCGCGGCAAGCGCAAGCTGGAGGACGCGATCGCCGTGTGCCGCGACTGCGGCGGCGAGAACATCGGCGGCATTCTCTACTCCGCCTTCGGCAAATACGCGGTGCAGCCCACCGCCGAGGGCATTCGCCAATCGGCCGAGACCCTGGCCGAAGTGGCCGAGATCGCCGCGCGCAGCAACATCACGCTCGCCCTGGAAGTGGTGAATCGCTACGAGACCAATATCTGCAACACGGCGGCGCAAGGCGTCGAAATGGTTCGGCTGATCGGCGCGCCGAACGTCAAGGTCCATCTCGACGTCTACCACATGAACATCGAGGAATCCGACATCGCGCAGGCGATCGTCGAGACCGGCGACGACATCGGCTATTTCCACACCGGCGATTCGCATCGCGGCTACATGGGCTCGGGCACGATCGACCTCGCCTCCGTGTTCCGCGCCCTGGTGCGCTGCCGCTACCAGGGGCCGATCACCTTCGAGAGCTTCTCCTCGCGCGTCGTCGGCCAGCCGCTGGAAGGCATTCTGGGCATCTGGCGCAATCTCTGGGAGGACAGCCACGACCTCGCCTCCCACGCGCTGATGTACACCAAGGCCCAGCTCAAGGCCGCCCAGGAAGCCGAGCGCCAGGCGAACGAGCGCAGCCGGCTGCCGCTGGGCTGAGGCCAACGCCCCTCTCCCACCCCGAATAATCGAAGGGCGACGACGCGTTCGTCGCCCTTTGCCGTTCCATCCACTCCCGAGCCGCGAAAAAATTCGCCCCCGCACCGGATGGAATCCGCCGCTCCCGCGTATACGGGGCATGAAGGTTCGAAGTCCCGACATCCTCCCCCCTCGGTCCCAGGCTCTGGCGACCCGATGATCGGCACGCTCGCCTTCAGCGGCTCCCCCTCGCGGGATCCGCGTGTTCTCTCCGAGCGATCGCGAGACCGTCCCGGCGCCAGCGTGGCCCCCGCCGCGCCTCATAGGCGACGTGCCGACGCTCCTCGACCTCACCTTCCCCCTCTTCCGCTTCTCGTCCGCCCTCGCGGCGGCGCAAGCTCGCGGCTTCATCAAGGAGACCTAAGGCATGGACACCAACGACCGTCAGGCCATCGAGCAGCTTTTCACCAAGCTCGAAGGCGTGGAGCGTCAGGCCGGGCCGCGCGACGCGGAGGCCGAAAGCTTCATCGCCTCGCGCGTTTCGCGCCAGCCGGGCGCGCCCTATTTCATGGCGCAGACCATCGTGATGCAGGAAATGGCACTGGAAAGCGCCCAGCGCGAGATGGAAGAGCTGCGCCGCGCCAAGGCGGCCGAGCCGCAGTCCAGCGGCGGAATGTTCGGCCGCCTGTTCGGCGGCAGCCAAACGCCTGAGCGCGCCGCCGTGCCGGCCGCCGGCCGAGGCCCCGCCGCCGCAGCGGGTCCCTGGGGTGGATCGGCCGCCGCCCAGGCTCCTCAACAGGGCTATCCCCAGCAGGGCTACGCTCAGCAGGGGCGCGGCGGCGGCGGATTCCTGGCCGGAGCCGCGCAGACCGCGATGGGCGTCGCCGGCGGCGTGCTTCTGGGCAATGCCATCGGCGGCATGTTCGGCGGGTCGGAGGCATCGGCCGAGACAGCCGCCGCCGAGCCGGCCGCTGCGGACGAGCCGCAGGTCGAGGAAACCTCCTACGACGACGGCGGCTTCGACGATTTCGGCGGCGACGACGAGATCTGATACACTCTCTCCATCGGCACGGGCGGGGCACCTCCCCCGCCCGTGTCCTTTGTTTTCGCGACGCGCTAGCGCCGCCCAAAGAGATGGAACGTGATGGAAGCCTACATTGCCGAAATTGGCCATTTCGTGCGGACCCATCAGGGATGGGCCGGCGTGATCGTCGGCCTGATCTCGTTCGGCGAGTCGCTCGTGTTGGCCGGGCTCCTGATTCCGGCGACGGCCATCATGCTGGTGATCGGCGGCCTGGTCGGCACGGGCGTTCTCGATCCGGTGACGGTGCTGGTCGGCGCCATCCTGGGCGCGATCGTCGGCGACATCGTCTCCTATGCCCTCGGCCGCTGGCTCGGCCCCGGCATCGTCCATCGCAAGCCTCTGCGGCGCTACCGCCACGCCGTCGCCAAGACCCGGCTCTTCTTCCGCAAATACGGCTTCGCCGCCGTTCTGGTCGGCCGTTTCCTCGGCCCCATCCGCTCCACCGTGCCTCTGGTCGCGGGCATGATGGCGATGAATCAGGTGCGGTTCCAGATCGCCAACGTCCTTTCCGCCGTGCTCTGGGCGCCCTTGATGCTGGCCCCCGGCTGGATCGGCGCGCGCGGCCTGTCCGAGCTCGAATGGGTCGGGGGCGAGCATATGCTGGCAGTCGTCGCGCTGGTGATCGTGGTGACCGGGATCGGCACGGCCTATATCGGCAAGCACCTTGCCAAGCGCGCCAAGCCCCGGCGCGTGCGCGCGGCGGCGCAGCCCGGCCTCTGAGGCTTTGACTGGAAATGCGGCGGACGGTCCGCAAGCGATCGTTCGCCGCTCGATGCTCGCCGTCGAAACGCTCCGCCCCTGGACGGACCAGACGTTGACGCCAATATTGCCGCGATGATCGCTCCTGAAACGAGTGGCGCCGACGCGCCCGGCGCTGCCGACGGCTCCGTCGGCGAAGACCCGCCCAGTCCGGCTCACCGAGCCCGGCTGGCGCCTGGACAAAGTGCCGGCAGGGACGTGCGTCCCCAATCCGAACCGTTGACATCATCTCTCCAGGCCTTCGTGCCGGAGCGCGACGTCGCCGGGAGGCTCACCGCTTCCGGCGGCGCGCCCGCATCTGTCCCCCACAAAAGGCCCTGATCTCCATGGAATGGATCGCAGACCCGAACGCTTGGATCGGGCTCGCGACGCTTGTCGTGCTCGAAATCGTCCTCGGCATCGACAATCTCGTCTTCATCGCCATCCTGGCCGAGAAACTGCCGCCCGAGCAGCGCGACCGCGCCCGGCTGATCGGCCTTTCGCTGGCGCTGGTCATGCGCCTCGTTCTGCTCGCGTCGATCTCCTGGATCGTCACGCTGACCAGCCCGCTCTTCTCGGTCGGCAGCTTTTCCTTTTCGGGGCGCGACCTGATCCTCATCGTCGGCGGCGTGTTCCTGCTCGCCAAGGGTACGATGGAGCTGCACGAGAGGCTCGAAGGGCACGAAGCGAAGACGGGCGGCGTGCGCGTCGAGGCCGTGTTCTGGCAGGTGATCGCGCAGATCGTCATCCTCGATGCCGTGTTCTCGCTGGACAGCGTCATCACCGCCGTCGGCATGGTCGAGCATCTGATGGTCATGGTGATCGCCGTGATCGTCGCGATGGCAATCATGATGCTGGCCTCGAAGCCGCTCATGGCCTTCGTCAACCGGCATCCGACCGTCGTCATCCTGTGCCTCGGCTTCCTCCTGATGATCGGGTTCAGCCTCGTCACCGAAGGGTTCGGCTACCACCTTCCCAAGGGCTATCTCTACGCCGCCATCGGCTTCTCCGTGCTGATCGAGGCCGCCAACCAGTTTCGCAGCCGCAAGACGGACAGCGAGTTCGCGGGGATGGACATGCGCGAGCGCACGGCCGCCGCCGTGCTGAAGCTTCTAGGCGGTCGCCGCCGGGGCGAGGCGCGGTTGGAGCCCTCCGCCCTCGGCGCGCCGGATGGCGAGGAGGCCGCCGTCTTCGCCCCGGCGGAAACGGACATGATCCAGGGCGTACTGACGCTCGCCGAGCGCCCGGTGCGCACGATCATGTCGCCGCGCGCCGAAATCCAGTGGATCGACCTTGGCGAGACGCAGGAGGAGGTCCGCGCCGACATTCTCGATCTCACCCATTCGACGGTGCTTCTGTGCCGCGACGGGCTCGACGGGTTCGTGGGCGTCGCCGCCACAACCGATCTCCTGCATTCGCTAGCCGAAGGTGCGACCGTCGATCTCCAGGCGAAGATGCGCCAGCCCGTGATCGTCCACGAGGGAACCAGCGTTCTTCGGCTGATGGAACAGTTGCGGCGATCCTCGACGCCGATTTCCATCGTCGTGGACGAATACGGTTCCGTCGTGGGCGTCGCGACCCCGACCGACATTCTGGAAGCCATCGCCGGCGAGTTTCCCGACCGCGACGAGGCGCCCGCCGACATGCACCTGACCGAGGACGGCAGCTGGACGCTCGACGGCTTCGTGGATGTTCACCGCGCCAGCGCGGCGCTGGGCGTCGATCTGGTGGACGCGAGCCATCGCTACACCACGCTGAACGGCTACATCGTGTGGAAGCTCGGCGACATTCCGCGCGACGGCCAGCGGTTTCGCGCGGATGGGCTGGAGATCGAGATCCTTGCCATGAAGGGCCGGACCGTGGACAAGGCGCGCCTGCGACTTCTCGCGGCCGAGGCGGTGAGCGAGATGGCGGATTGAACCCGCTCGGAACACACGCCGCCGGACAGGCCGCTTTCGGCATCGGGCGTTCCACGGCCCAGGCGCGTCCGGCGCTCACGCTCAGTGCGGGTGGGTCGAGACTCGACGGCTGCGGGGCGCACGTGTTTCGAACTGAGGGTCCGTTCCGAAGCGGCAGCGCATGTCCGGCTTCCGGTCTCCGCACCCCGGTCGATCCATGACGGGTCCGGGACGGACGTTCGCGCTGGCCCGAGCCAAGCTTCGCAACGCGATCGACCAGAGATGGCGGGGCCACGTCCCGCTCGCGCGCTTGCTGTTCGTGGACATGCTGGTCTGGGGCACGATCCTGAACCTCACGACCACCGGCGCGTCGCTGATCCTCTTGGCGTACGACGCCCCGATCTGGGCGGTGATCGCCGTCTGGCTTTCGTCCTGGCCCTGCAACGCCTTCCTATGTCTCAGCGTCTGGCGCACGGCCGACCGCGCGAAACGAGGCGTGCTGCCGGTCCTCGCCGGCCCCCTCGCCACGATCTGGGCGCTCGGAATTTCCGTCGTCTGACACGCCGTCTCCGTTAAGAGGCTGTTTGGAAATTCGGCGGCGGAGGGCCGGCGAGGGATTTTTTGATGTCGCAAGGCGCCAAACGTAGTCGATGCCGGCGGCATCGGCGAGGATTGGCAACGAAGTGATGGCGGAAAAGAACCGTCGGACCGGCCCGACCGAGTTTCCAAACAGGCTCTAAGGACGGAACGCGCTATCGCGTCACGGATAGGGGAAAGGCGACCTGGAGAGCGAGGCCGGGGGCGTTGTCGGAGGCTGTCACCGAGGCCCCGTGCAGTTCGGCGATGGCCGCGACCATGGCGAGTCCGAGGCCGGTGCCGGGCGTGCTTCGGCTGCGATCGAGCCTGTAGAGGCGCCGGAAGATGCGCTCCCGCTCCGCCTCGGGAACGCCGGGTCCGTTATCCCCAACGCAAAGCAGAGCCTCGCCCTCGGCGCGCCGCAGCGAAACCACGATGAGGCCGGGCTCGGGAACATGGTTGATTGCGTTCTCGACGAGATTGACGAGGAGCTGGGTCAGGAGATCGGCGTCTCCCTCGATGAAGGCCTGATCCTCGATCTCGGCTTCCAGCCGATGGCCGGCGTCCTGCGCGACGTCGCGGTAGATGTCGCAGACCCGCTCCGCCACCTCGGCCAGATCGAGCGTTCGAAACCGCGCGCGCCGGGCGCCGCCCTCGACCTGCGCGATGCGCAGAAGCGCGTTAAAGGTCTCGATGATCGTGTCGGCCTCCTCGATCGCGCCCTCGATCCCGCTCGTGAACTCGGCCCGGTCCTCCGGTGGGCGGCGGCTCAGGAGGTCCAGCCGCTGGCGCAGCCGGGCGATGGGCGTGCGCAGGTCGTGGGCGATGTCGGTGGACACCTGCCGCAGACTTTCCATCAGCGCCTCGATGCGCGCCAGCATCCCGTTGATGTCAGAGGACAGGCGGTCGATCTCGTCGCCATTGGCGGTGATCGGCAGGCGCACGGCAAGGCGGCCCGACACGACCTGATGCGTCAGGCCCGCGATGGCGTTCACCCGCCGCACCGGCCCTCGCGTGATGAGATAGCCCCCACACAGCGCCACGATCGTGATCGCAAGGCACCCCAGAAGCAGGCAGCCCAGCATGATCTCCTGCGTCTCGTGCAGGACGTGGGAGTTCCGGCCGGTCAAAAGCCGAAAGTTTCCCAGCCTTTCGCCATGGCTGAACAGGCGCACCTCGCCGTCCGTGTTCATGGCCGCCGCGTCCATCAGGTCCTGGCTCTGGCGGACCACGGCATCCCCCATCCGGCCCTCGAACCAGCCCTCGCGCCAAAGCTCGGCGGGAATGTTGCCGGAAAGGAAGTCTCCGTTCTCGTCCAGGAGGAGATAGAAACTGTCGCCCGGCGCGCCTTCGGAGCGCTCGCGAACCGCCAGGCTCAGCTCGCGCCCGCCGCCCTCGCGATAGGCGGAGCGGAAGGCGGCCATGTCGTGCAGGATCTCGCGCTCGGAAATGCCGCGGATCTCGCTGGTCGCGAAAGCGTAGGCCGCGCCCATGATCGCGGCCACCGACACCACGAACAGGACGGCGTAGGAGGCGGCGAGGCGGAACGAGATCGTGCGGAAGACGGCGAATTCAGGCATCGAGCATATAGCCGGAGCCGCGCACGGTGCGGATCATCTCGGTGGCGAAGGGCCGGTCGATCTTGGCCCGCAGGCGGCTGACATGCGTTTCCACCACATTGGTCTTGGGGTCGAAGTGAAAGTCCCAGACGCGCTCCAGCAGCATGGTGCGCGTCATCACTCGCCCCCGGTTGCGCATCATGTATTCCAGAAGGCGGAACTCGCGCGGCTTCAGGTCAATCGGCGCGCCCCCGCGCGTCACCGCGCGGGAGAGAAGGTTCATCCGCAGCTCGCCGATTTCGAGCACCGTCTCCTCCCGCCGGCTCGGCGCCCGGCGGACCAGCGCGTTCAGCCGCGCCATGAGTTCGGAAAAGGCAAAGGGCTTCAGGAGATAGTCGTCCGCGCCCGCCTCCAGCCCCTCGACCCGATCGTCGATGCCCCCGACCGAGGTCAGAAACAGGATCGGCACGTCCCGCCCGGCCGAGCGCAGCGCGCGCACCAGCGACAGGCCGTCGAGCCTCGGCAACATGCGATCCACCACGAGCACGTCGTAGCGCCGCGAGCAGGCCAGTTCCAAGCCGGTCGGGCCGTCCGGCGCGTGGTCGAGTTCGTGCCCCTCCTCGCGCAGGCCGCCCGAAACGTAATGCGCGGTCGACGGGTCGTCCTCGATCATCAGGATCTTCAAATGCAGCCTCGTCCCGCTTCGCTGCGAACTATACCAAACCGTATAGTTCCAGCGAGTTTTCCGCCACCAAGGCGGTGTAATTCGAAGGCTCCGATTCGTCTGTCGGAGCCGCCGCGCCGCTTGTCGCGCAAGGTTCGGCCCCGGCGGGCGCCGCCATGCCATTTCGTTTCGCGTAGGGCTTATATGCGTATCAGACGACCCCGGATCGGCAGCGTGACGCTGTCGATCCTCACCGCCGCCTTTCTCCTGTTTCTCACGAACTGGACGTTCTGGCGCAAGGCCTTCCTCTACTTCGCCGGGCACGAGGATCATCTCGCCCTGATGGCGATCGCGCTGTTCCTTCTGTTCGTCGCGCTGATGACGACGATCTCGGTCAGATACGCGACCAAGCCGCTGTTCATCGCCTTCATCCTGATCTCGGCCAGCGCCTCCTACTATGCCGACACGTTCGGTATCCTGATCTCGCGGGACATGATCCAGAACGTGGCGCTGACCTCGACCAGCGAGGCCCGGCACCTCGTCACGCCCGACCTGATCCGCCATCTCGCGCTCTACGGGCTTCTGCCTTCCGTTCTGATCTGTTGGGTCGAGATCGTCCATCGGCGCTTTCCCGCCAAGCTCCTCCACAATTGTCTGGTGATCTTCCCGGCCCTGGCGATCGCCGCCATCATCAGCCTTTCGACCTACTCCACCCTCGCCTCGACCTTTCGCGAGCATCGCGACCTGATCGGCAGTCTCAACCCGACGGCGCCCGTGGTCGCGGCCGTGCGCTACGCCTCGCACGAGATGCGCGAGCGCAACGTCGTCGCTCAGCCGCTGGGCCGCGACGCGCGGCAGGGCGAGCGGATGGCTGGGTCGGCGAAGCCAGTCCTGACCATCCTCGTGATCGGCGAGACGGCGCGCGCGCAGAATTTCGGACTGAACGGCTATGCCAAAGACACGACGCCCGAGCTTGCCGCCCGCAACGTCGCCCATTTCACGGATGTGTCGAGCTGCGGAACCTCGACCGCCGTTTCCGTGCCGTGCATGTTCTCGGTCTATCCGCGCTCCGCCTATTCCGAATACAAGGCGCTCGCCACCGAGAACCTGACCGACGTTCTCGGCCATGCCGGCGTCAAGGTGAAGTGGTTCGACAACGACGCGGGCGCCTATCAGGTCGCCGACCGCATTCCTTACGAATTCCTGCCCTCGACCAACGATCCCCGCTTCTGCTCCGGCGGCGAGTGCCAGGACGAGATCCTCGTGGAGCGGCTGAAGCGGGAGCTCGGCGAGGTCAAGTCGAACACCGTCCTCGTCCTTCACCAGATCGGCAGCCACGGGCCGGCCTATCACGAGCGCTACCCCGAGAGCTTCGAGCGTTTCAAGCCGGCCTGCCACACCGCGCAGTTCGCGGACTGCACGCGCGACGAGATCGTCAGCGCCTACGACAACACGATCGCCTATACCGACCACGTGCTCGCCGAGATCATCGACCTCCTGCACGACCACACCGAGTTCGCGGGCTCGCTCCTGTTCCTGTCGGACCACGGCGAGTCGCTGGGCGAGAACGGCCTCTACCTCCACGGCACGCCCTACTTCCTCGCCCCGAAGACGCAGACGCAGGTTCCGATGGTGGCCTGGTTCTCGGACGGCTATCAGGCCCTGCGGCCGACCGACCTCGCCTGTCTCAAGGCCCGGAAGGACGCGTCCCTGTCGCAGGACAATCTCTTCCACACGATGCTGGGCATGATGGACGTCTCGACAAATGCCTACGACAAGGGGCTCGACGCCTTCGCCGCATGCCGCGATCCGGCGCCGTCCGGCGGCCTCGCCTCCGCCGCCGAACCCAGATCGTAAGCGAAGACGTCTCGTCGCCAAGCGCCTCGGCCATCGCGAAATCGGGATGGAGACTTTCTCCCGCCCGATGCCTCTATGAGACGGACGTCACAGGTCGAATGTCGCGCATCCTCCAGACGATACCGAGGAACTGTAGCGCGGCAAGACGTAGCTCATTCCGGACAGGACGATGGCTTGCTCGAGGACGGCCCCGGTCACCGGCCGGAAGTCATAGCTGGCTTCACCCATGAGGATATAGAAAACCACTGGCGTGTTGGTCGGCTGTTGCGAGGACGATGGCTGCTGTGAAGGTTGCGACGGATGATGGCTCAAAAGACGCCCCTTTTCCTCCGAAGGCGCACGCAGGGGTGCGATAGCGGGATGATCCAGGCCAGTGTCGAACCCGCCACCAAGGCTTGCCAGTCGAACAGGGGCGCCACTCCGGGCCTCGCCCGACATGCGCGCGAGTGAACTGCGGAAAGCGCTCCCCCGAAGCAGCGCGCTGGTCGCTTCTTCGCGCGCTGCATAATCCCGCCCGTGGTCGAGCCGCTCTCGAAGGCGCCCTTGCAAAAGCTCTCCCTGCGCCTTGAGATTGTCTGGAATGGGAATAGCCGAGCCCTTCGCCAGCTGGTCGTAGCCTCGGGTCTGGCAGGACCAGTCCACCGCTCCCTTTCCGTCCACCACCTTGATCTGGGTGACGCGCATCCGGAGCGGGACGATCGAGTACGGAGCGATCGTGCCCTTGGAAATGCGGAACAGCTTCTGCAGATCGCTCTCGCTGAGCGAGGTCGACTGCGACACGAGATCCACGGCGTAACCCGCCGTGGCCTTGACTTTGCGATCCACCGTCAGGGCGATGCCGAGTTCGGACCCACCCAGGAGAACGATCAGAAGCAAGGGAACCACCAGCGCGAATTCCACCGCGCTGACGCCCCTCCGGTCGCGCCACAGGCGCCCGATCCATGTCCACTTTCTGGAGACTGTCCGCATCAGAAGGGCTCTGTCCGAAACGTGCTCATGCTCATCAGGACGACCGAGCCGTCGTTGGTGTCGGCGAAGAAGCGTCTGAGGACGCTGGTGAGAATGGGCCATTTGTAGAAGACGCGCAGGGCAACAATCGTGCCGCCGCGACTGAGCTCGTACTTGAAACCACTCGTATCGATCGCATCGCCCTTCATCGGCACATCGTCCGGCACGTCGGCGAAGGAAGGATAGGACCGGATGTCGAAGACGAGCTTGTTGCAATCCAGCATGATCTTCACCTTGTCGCAGGTGAAGGCCGCGAATTGCTCCTTCGTCATATTGTCGTGCTGCGCCCGCCCGACCCGCACCATGCGTCCGGCATAGGTCGTGCCCTTGTCGAGAACGAGTTCGGCGGTGAACAGAAGCGCGATTTCGATGATCGCGAAGACGATCAGAAAATAAAGCAGCGCGAGAACGCCGAACTCGACCGCCGTGCTGCCCGATTGCGACCGGCGGAAGCCTGAGGTTCGCAGGCGAAGCCTATCAAGGATGCCCATCGCGCGTCAGCTCGACAGCCGGCGGCGGACGGTCATGATGTCGTCCACGATCTGGAGCAACTGGCTCTCGGCCGATCCAGCGTCCTGCGCCTGATAATAGTAGTTCGGACTGGCGCAGGACTTCATGTTCGGCGAAATCAGATCGTAATATCGAGCCACGCGGTCACGGAAGAAGTTTCCAGTATCGAAGTTCTTGATGTATTTGATTTCCAGAACGACGAGGTCGATCCCGCCATCCTTGATAGGCTTGCACGAGAGCGGATCGACGGGCCCCAACGAAAACGGCGAAAAGCTCTCGTCTTCATCTCGAACACCATCCGTCACGACGATGGCGATCTTTTTGGGGTCGGATTGGGTCCTGCCCGAACCCTGCGCACCCAGCTTTCGTCTGAAATCCTCGAAGGCGAGTTTCATGTCCGAATGCGGGTGAGGCTCGGGCGCCGGTGTGCGAATGGACGCCTTTAGGATTCCAGCATGCGTGATCGGCGGTTGCCAGTCGTGAAACGACGAACTGAACCCTGCGGTCGCGACGCGGGTCGACACGAGCGAGCCGACTGCGCTGTTCAGCGAAAGCACTTTATCGATCATGCTATCGGCCGCAGATCGCAAGACATCGACCCGCAGTGTGACGCCCGCGATCTGACTGATCGCGTAGTTCGACAATGTTCTGTCCCAATCAGGGACATGGCAGGCGAACGCACAAGGTCGTCCGTTCATCTGGTTCGTTGCTTTTTCCAGCTTACTTCGGTCTTCATCGCTGGCCGCGATGTTCATCGATTCGGAGATGTCGAGCAGGAAGTAGAAATCGACGAAGCTCTTGCGCTGGATCAGCGCCTGCGAGCTCGCATCGATCGGAAGATTTCTGATCTGGAAAAGCTGCAGGAAGTTGGGAGCGAGGTTGCCCGAGCCGACCACATCGACCGTTCCAGCCGTCTGGTCGATCTTTCCCTGGAACGTCACATCGGGAAAGCCGACGGGAAGATTTGCCTTCGCCGCCAGCTGAATGACCTTCTGCGCCTCGGCTTCGGTGCCGATCTCCAGTTTCTTGGCCCCCGCCAAGGCCGCCGCATCCACCGCGCGCTGGACAACGGACTGGTCGATCCACTGCGTCGACAGATCCAGAATGCCGCCGAGCGAGCCGATCAGCAGCACGGACAAGATGCCCGTGATAACGGCGAAGTTTCCCCGTTGATCTTGAACAAACGTCTTCATCGGGAATTCCCGCAAACAATCCATCGCAGTGATTAGCAATCGTCAGTAAATATTTCTCCACCCAAGCTGAGTGTGTTTTGATTCGTCTGTTACATGTAATAAAATAAGATCATCAGCACTGCATATGGTTTGAACGGAAGCTGATGAAAAATGATATCTTTATGTTCCAGAACTGCGCCGACCGCCGATCGGTACGTTTTGAGGAACGGGCAAACACAAAGGGAGAACCGCTGATTTATTATGTATTAATCATGATGCGCCAAATAGACTTCTCGAAGTAGTTTATTTATTCGATTCACGCGACGGCAGGGCTAAACGCGCTAACAAACATCGTATCGAACGAGACGCGATCTGCAGGGGGCCTCTTGAACCGCGATTTCTCCAAGGCGAGATCGATCGAGCAGGCACGTTATCATGCCTTGGCGAAGGTCTGGCCGGCGCTTTATCTGGCGCTGGTCGGAGACATGATAGCGGTCTCCTTCGTTCACATGGCCATGGCGCCCTGGTGGGCGACATTCCTGTTCCCGGCGATCCTGATTCCCAAAGCCTTGATCTGTTCCGTGAGATGGTATCGCAATCGCGATACGATCCCGCCGGTGGACGAGTGCGTACGGGCGATCCGGGTGCTCGGCATCGAGGTGGTCGTCTGGATGGGCCTCATCGTCGCCTGGGAAATCTGGCTGGCGCAATGGGGCAATGCCGATACGCTGATCGTCCTCATGCTGTGCGTGGCCGGGCAGATGGTGTTTCTCCAGTTCGGGCTCCTCCAGCTTCGGCTGGCGTCGCTCGTCTCGGGCGCGATCTGCCTCGCCGGCCTCATCTACCTGGGATCGGGCATCGAGTCGCTGGTCGGCACGATCGGCGTCGTGACCGTGTTGGTGATGGGGTTCGGGAGCTTCGCGCTTATCGCCTACGGATACTATTTCGACTTCACCAGCCTCGTCGTGTCCCGGTTGACGCTCGAGACCAAGGCGGAGGAGGTCCAACTCCTGAGCGAGACGAACTTTCGCCTCGCCAACACCGACTCCCTCACGGATATCGGCAACCGCCGCCGGTGCTTTCATGATCTGGAGAAGGCTCTGCAAGCAGCGGCCGATACCGGACGCGCGGTCGCCTTCGGCGTTCTCGACCTCGACGGGTTCAAGGCGGTCAACGACAGCAACGGCCATGTCGTCGGCGACCGGCTCCTCCATGCCATGGCCGCGCGCATCCGCGATACGCTGGGCGAGTTCGGCGACGTCTACCGGCTGGGCGGCGACGAATTCGCCTTCATCATCGCCGGCGAGGAGAGTCCGGAGCGCCTTCTGGAAATCGGCGAAGACCTGATCTCGAGCGTGCAGACGCCGATCCGGATCGGCGACTTCAACATGCTGCTGGGATGTTCGATCGGCTTCGCCACCTATCCCAAGAGTGCGGAAAGCGCCGAGGAGCTTTACGACCGCGCCGACTACGCGCTGTTCCATGCCAAGCGCACCGGCCGGTCGAGGCCGGTCGTGTTCAACGAGGAGCACGAGCGCAGCGTGCGCCAGACGGCGCTGATCGAGCGCACGCTGCGCGCGGCGGATCTCGAGGAAGAACTCTACCTCACCTTCCAGCCCATCGTCGATTCGCACCAGAACAAGACCATGCTCTTGGAGTGCCTGGCGCGATGGCAGAGCCCGGTTCTAGGCCTGGTCTCGCCTGCCCAGTTCATCGTGGCCGCCGAACAGTCCGGCTTCATCTCCACTTTGACGCCCATTCTCCTGCGCAAGGCGCTTCTGGCCATCCAGCAATGGCCGGGCGAGGTCGGCATCTCCTTCAACCTTTCGGGCCACGACATTGTGGCACCGGAAAAGGTCCTGAACCTCATCGGCATCCTGATGCACAGCGGCGTGGCGCCGAACCGCGTCGAGTTCGAGGTGACGGAAACCGCCATCATGATGAATCTCGATCAGGCGCTGGCCAATCTGCACCTGCTCAAGGCCACCGGCGCGCGCATCTCGCTGGACGATTTCGGCACGGGCTATTCCAGTCTCAGCCAGATCCAGAAGCTGCCGCTCGACAAGATCAAGGTGGATGCGAGCTTCGTGCGCGATCTGGAAACCAACCCGGCCAGCCGCAAGATCGTCAGCTCGGTGACCGCCCTCTCGCGAGACCTCTCGCTCAGCTGTGTCGTGGAGGGCGTCGAAACGCGCGAGCAACTCGACATCCTGCAGGGCCTCGGCTGCTCGCTGATTCAGGGCTACTTCTATTCAAGGCCGATGCGCGAGGGGGATGTCGAGGCCTTCCTCGATCAGCAGCTGGAACTTCGCAGCTCGATCGAGGCCAGCGCTTCGGCCTGACCGGCAATGCCTGGAAATCTTGTCTGAACCGACCCGGTCGATGCGCGATGGGAACTCGCATGTCGGCCGATCGGCACCCGATCGCGAAGGCCGAACCCTTTCAGCCTTCCCAGAAACACCCTCCCGGCGGCCGCTGGGCCCCGGAAACGCGGCGGCATTAGCCGATCCATAACTCATCGCGCGATAGTTTCTAGGGAACGGCCGTCCGCACCATAGATCAGCGACTCGCGCCCGGCGCGAGCGAGAAGGAAAACGTTCGAGATGATGACGGTCCTCGGATGTATCGTCCACCAGCATAATCTCTGGCTCGTGCTGATGGCCGCCGTCATCTGCGGCTCGGGCTCCTGGGCCATGGTGCGATTGTTCACGCGCGCGGCGCTCACCAGTTCGCTCGAGAAGATCGCCTGGATCGTCCTGTCGGCCTTCGTCACCGGTGCATCGATCTGGAGCACGCATTTCGTCGCCATGCTGGGCTACGAGCCGGGCGTGCCGATCGCCTTCGATCCCGTCCTCACGATCGTCTCGCTGCTGGTCGCCATGACGGGCTCGGGCCTCGGCCTCCTGATCGCCACCGCGAAACAGCCGGCGGCGCCGGCGATCGGCGGCGCCGTGGTCGGCCTGTCGATCGCCGTCATGCATTATGTCGGGATGCTCGCCTACCGCGTGCAGGGCATCGTGAGCTGGGATCGGTCCTATCTCATGGCCTCCATCCTGATCTCCTGCACCCTGGCGGCGGCGGCTCTCTACCTTGCGCTGCGGCCAGGAAGCGAGCGCGCCCGCGCGCATGGCGCGTCGGGTCTGTTCTTCCTGTCGATCATCGGGCTGCACTTCACCGGTATGACAGCGTTCGGTGTCACGCCGATGCAGGTGGACGGCTCCTTCTCCAACCCGGAGGCCCTGAACGCGCTCGCTTTCGCGGTGGGCTGCGTCGGCCTGTTCATCGTCGGCTCGGGCTTTGCCAGCAGCTTCATCGACAACAAGGCCCGGGCGGCGGCCTCGGACGCGCTCGCCAACATGTCGAACGGACTGACCATGTTGTCGCCCGGCGGCATGGTCACGCTGGTCAACGATCGGGTCCGCCAGCTTTTCGGGCTGGAGCCGGAGGAGCTGAAGGTCGGGATGACGCTGGAGGCCTATCTCGGCACGATCGGCCAGCGCGTGGGTTGGGACGAGGCGCGCCTGGAACGGATCATCGACAAGCACCGGGCCTGGATGCGGGAGAAGACCACCACGCGCGTCGAGCATCATTTCGACCACGGTCCCGTTCTGAGCATCGTCTGCCAGCCCGTCCACCGTGGCGGCGCCATCCTGACCTACGAGGACGTCACCGAGACGCGCAACGGGCAGAAGACGATCGCCCATATGGCGTTCCACGATGCGCTGACCGGACTCAGAAACCGGCGCATGTTCGCCAAATGCATCGAGGCGCTGCTCCCGGAGGGCGAGTTGTCGATGCTCATGATCGATCTCGATCGCTTCAAGGGCGTCAACGATCGGCTGGGCCATTCGGTCGGGGACGAGTTGCTGCGGCAGGTGGCGATGCGGCTGGAGACCCATCTGCGCGAGGGCGAGCAGGCCTTCCGGCTCGGCGGAGACGAGTTGGCGGTGCTTCTGTCCGCGCCCCCCGAACGGGTCGTCGCGCTGGCGCATACGATCACGACCTCGATCGCGATCCCGTTCGAGATCGGACCGCACGTGGTCGCGATCGGCTGCAGCATCGGCATTGCCACGGCGATAGGCTCGGACGATGCCTCCACGCTGCAGCAGAAGGCGGATCTTGCCCTCTATACCGCCAAGGACGGTGGCCGGAACCGGTTCGAACTCTACCAGGACGGCATGCTGGAGGAGGAAGCCGGCAAGCGCGCGCTGGAGCAGGACCTATCCGCCGCGATCGCCCTCGGTCAGCTGGAGCTTTGGTATCAGCCGCTTCACAGCCTCCCCGACCGGCGGCACAGCGGGTTCGAGGCGCTGATCCGCTGGCGCCATCCCGTCCGCGGCCTCGTCCCGCCCGGCGAGTTCATTCCCATGGCGGAGCGATGCGGGCTGATCGGCGAGATCGGCGCCTGGGTGATCGAGGCCGCATGCGAGCAGGCCGCGCTCTGGCCCGCCGACCTCTACATCTCCATCAACGTCTCGGCCGTGCAACTGCGCTCGGTCGCGCTCCCTCTGCAGATCAGAGAGGCGCTGGCCCGGCACCGCGTGGACGCCTCGCGGATCGAGATCGAGATCACCGAAACCGCGATGGTGGAGAACAGCGGCCAGATCGCCCTGACGCTGGCCAGCCTTCGCGCGATCGGCCTGCGGATCGCGATGGACGATTTCGGCACGGGCTATTCCTCGCTCGCCCATCTTCGCGAGTTCAAGATCGACCGCATCAAGATCGACCGCAGCTTCGTTTCCGCCTCCAGCCACGATGCGGGCGCGGCGGCGATCGTGCGTGCCGTTCTTTCCATGGCCCGCGAACTCAGCATCGACACGACCGCCGAGGGCATCGAGGAGGAAGAGCAGCTCCAGAGCCTGCTCGAGCTAGGCTGCGGAACGGCGCAAGGCTATCTCCTGGGCCGCCCGCTCGACGGCCCGGCCGCCGAAACCTTCATGCGCGAACGGCCCGCGCCGAAACTGGCGAAGCTTCGCGTCGTGTAAGGAGCGGGGTTCGCCTTGCCGGCGAGCTCAGGCCGGGTTCGGCAGGCCGCTATCCCGCCTCGTGCGCGAGAATGTTCGCGAGCCGGCCGAACGGATCGCCCACGAAGAAGCGCCTGACGCCCCAAGGCTCCGTCGCCGGGCCGTATTCGATAGGGTGGCCGGCCTCCACGATTCGACGGAAAACCTCGTCGAGATCGCTCACCTCGACCGAAAGCTCGGGAACCGGCGTCCCGGAACCGCCCTCCAGGGCAAAGCTGATCTGGGGCGCGACCGCGCCGGACCCGACGAAGGTGACGATCCCGCCGTAGTCCATCCCGATCGTCAGTCCGATAAGGTCCCCGTAGAAGCGCCGAGCGTCGTCCAGCCGATCGGTCGCGATATTGGGAACGATCCGCGTCACGCTCATTCGCTCGCCTCAACCACCGCAACAAACCTCCTCGGCCGGGGTCGAGCGCCGGATCTCGGATCTACGGGTTCGTTCCCGCGCGACCCTATCACGGCCCGAGGGCCTGCCTCGAAGCGCTCAACAAGACTGATGGTCGGGGGTTGGGGGAAGCTTTCGCGGCCACCAGACGAGAAGCCGCGCGCTCTTCAGTGGAGGGCGAAAGCTCGGCCTTCGCAAATGAAGCTCCGACACCAATCAGAGCGTCGTCATGTTGCAAACGCTTGAGCGAACGCGCGGCGAATTTTCTCCCATGATGTGCATTGACAAAATTTCGTGCGCGCTCACAAATGGGGCAATCCAATATTCTGGTACTGTGTACGGTATATCGGACACCCCATCTCTGGAGGAATGGCAATGGATACGAAGTCCCTCATCCTCGGCCTGACGGCGGCAACGACGCTCGCGCTGGCGTCGATACCAGCGCAGGCGGCCAAGCTCGACGACGTGCTGTCGCGCGGCAAGCTCGTGGTCGGCACCGGCTCGACCAATGCGCCCTGGCACTTCAAGGACGCCGGCGACACGCTCCAGGGTTTCGACATCGACATGGCGAAGACCGTGGCCAAGGCCCTGTTCGGGGACGCGGAGAAGGTCGAGTTCGTCAACCAGTCCTCCGACGCACGCATCCCCAACATCACCACCGGCAAGGTCGACATGACCTGCCAGTTCATGACCGTGACGGGCGAGCGCGCCCAGCAGGTCAACTTCACCATTCCCTATTATCGCGAGGGCGTCGGCCTCATGCTGAAGGAGGGCGGCCAATATGCCGACTACGCCGCGCTGAAGGCCGCCGGCTCCTCCGTGACCATCGCCGTTCTCCAGAACGTCTATGCCGAGGAGCTCGTCCACAAGGCGCTGCCCGAGGCGACGGTGGACCAGTACGACGCGCAGGATCTTCTCTATCAGGCGCTGCAATCGGGCCGCGCGGACGCGGCGGCGACCGACCAGTCCTCCATCGCCTGGTACGTCACGCAGAACCCGGGCCAGTACAAGGACGGCGGCTACGGCTGGAGCCCGCAGACCTATGCCTGCGCCGTCGCCAAGGGCGACCAGGACTGGCTGAACTTCGTCAACACCGCGCTGCACGAGGCGATGACGGGCGTCGAGTTCGACACCTACGCCGCGTCCTTCAAGAAGTGGTTCGGCAAGGACCTGCCGCCCCCGGCGATCGGTTTCCCCGTCGAGTTCAAGTAAGTCGAGTTCAAGGAAGCGGCACCAGTCGCGCTTAGACGAGACGCCGGGGCGTGAAGGCGGAATTTGATTCCGGCCGAACGTCCCGGCGAGGCCCAGCCCGCCGCGAGGGGTCCCGATGGGATACACGCTGAACTTCGACGCCGTCTGGCGAAACTTCGACCATCTGCTCTGGGGCCTCGGGCTCAGCCTGGTTCTGGCCTTCTTCGCCATCGGCGTCGGCTGCGCGCTGGGGCTGGTTCTGGCCTTCGCGCGCACCTCCCGCTCGCGGCCCCTCGCCGCGCTGGCCGGGCTCTATGTCACGCTGTTGCGCAACCTGCCGCTTCTGGTTCTCGTCCTATTTTCCTTCTTCGCCCTGCCGCAGCTCGGCCTGCGCCTGTCGAAGCAGAGCTCCTTCGTGCTGGCGCTGGCGCTCTACTCCGCCGCCTATCTGGCGGAGGTCTTTCGCGGCGGGCTGCTCGGCGTGCCCAAGGGCCTGCGCGAAGCGGGGCTCGCCATCGGTCTGACCGAAGGGCAGATCCGCCGTCGCATCATCCTGCCCGTCATGCTGCGGGCCGTCCTGCCGGCGCTGGGCAGCACCTTCATCGGCCTGTTCAAGGACACCTCGCTCGCGGCCGCGATCGCGGTTCCCGAACTCACCTTCGAAGCGCGCAAGATCAATGTCGAGACCTTTCGCGTCATCGAGACCTGGATCGTGGCGAGCGGGCTCTATGTCGCGACCTGCTCGATCCTCGCCGCCCTTCTGCGCCGCATCGAGGCGCGCCTCGCCGTTTCGCGATAAGCCCGTTCGAGGTCGCTCATGAACCCGCCTCCCTCCTTTCTCGACCTCGTGTGGCTGGCCCGCTGGCCGCTGCTCTATGGCCTCGGCACGACGGTCGCCATCTCGCTGCTGGCAATTGCCGGGGGCACGGTCATCGGCACGCTGCTCGGCCTGGCGCTGACCTATGGCAACCGCTTCGTGCGCATCGTCGCGCGCGCCTATACCGATTTCGTGCGCGGCACGCCGGTGCTCGTTCTGGTTCTGGCGAGCTTCTACATCCTCGGCACGATCGGGCTGGACCTCTCGGCCTTTCAGGCAGGCGTCCTGGCGCTCACCGTCTTCTGCTCCTCGCATGTCGGCGAGATCACGCGTGGCGCGTTGCAGACCCTGCCCAAAGGACAGACGGAAGCGGCCAAGGCCATCGGCCTCACCTTCGGCCAGACCTTTCGCTACGTGCTGGGGCCGCAGGCGCTTCGCCTTTCCCTTCCCCCGCTGGTCAACACGGGCGCGGAGATGGTGAAGGCCTCGACGCTTCTTTCCGTCATCGGCGTTGCCGAACTGCTCCTGCGCACGCAGGAGGTCATTTCCCGAACCTTCCAGAGCCTGCCCTTCTATCTCCTGGCCGGGCTTCTCTACTTCACCGTCAACTTCGCCATCGAGCGCCTCGGCCGTCTGGTCGAGCGTCGCCTGAGCGCTGCCTGAGAGCTGCCATGACCGCCAATCTTCTGGAGATCCGGGGCCTGCGAAAGAGCTATGGCCCGGTCGAGGTGCTCAAGGGCGTCGACTGCGACGTGAAACCCGGCGAGGTGATCTCGATCATCGGTTCGTCGGGCTCGGGCAAGACCACGATGCTTCGCTGCGTCAACATGCTGGAGGAGTTCGAGGGCGGCACGATCCGCATCGACGGCGAGGAGATCGGCTTCGAGACCGTGAACGGCCAGCGCCGGCGCAAGGCCGAGAAGGACATCGCCCGCCAGCGCGCGCTGACCGGCATGGCCTTTCAGCAGTTCAACCTCTTCCCGCACATGACGGCCCTGGAAAACGTCACGCTCGGCCTCACGCTCGTGCGCAAGCTCGGCCGCGAGGAGGCGCGCGCGCTCGGCGAAAAATGGCTAGACCGCGTCGGCCTCCTCGCGCGCAAGGACCACCACCCCTCCAAGCTTTCGGGCGGCCAGCAGCAGCGCGTCGCCATCGCCCGCGCCATCGCCATGAGCCCGCGCCTCATGCTGTTCGACGAGGTGACCTCGGCTCTCGATCCCGAACTCGTCGCCGAGGTGCTTCAGGTCGTGCGAAGCCTTGCCGAGGAGGGCATGACCATGCTTCTCGTCACCCACGAGATGCGCTTCGCTCACGACGTGTCGAGCCGCGTCATCTTCATGAACCAGGGCAGCATCGGCGAGGAAGGGAACCCGCGCGAGATGTTCGCCTCGCCCCGAACCGAGCGGCTTGCCGCCTTTCTTCAGTCGTCGCGCTTCGACTGACCCGATGGGCGCGGGCCCCGCCCGCCCCTTTCCCACATAAGGAACGCATTCATGACACTCACTCGCTATGGCGGCGGCGGCAAGGGCGCCGGCGGACAGCCCCTCCCCTTCGCGCGGGCCGTGGAAGCCGACGGCTGGCTCTACGTGTCGGGCCAGGTCGCGATGGAGAACGGCGAGATCGTGCCGGGCGGCATCGTCGAGCAGACCCACCGCACCATGCAGAACGTCATCGCGATTCTCACCGAGGCCGGCTACGGGCTGGAGGACGTGGTGCGCGTCGGCGTATGGCTGGACGATCCCCGCGACTTCTGGAGCTTCAACGGCGTCTACGCCACCTATTTCAAGGACCATCCGCCGGCCCGGGCCTGTGTCCAGTCCTCCATGATGGTGGACTGCAAGGTCGAGATTGACTGCGTGGCCTTCAAGCGGAAATAACCCTTCCGAAGCGAAGAGGTCGGGAATGGACAAGCGCGTGGAGGAGACCGCGAACCGCAGGGCCCGTGGGCTCGAACGGGCGTTCGACATTCTCGACTGTCTGCGCGAGGCGGGGCGCCCGCTTCGCGCCAACGAGATCGCCGTCGCAATGGGCGCGCCGCGCTCCACCATCTACGAGCTTGTCGGCCTGCTTCTGAAGATCGGCATTCTGGAATCGGTCGGCGGCGAAGGCCGCGTCTTTCTCGGCGGCCGCCTGTTTCTCTACGGGCAAGCCTATGGCGATCAGTCCGGCCTGCCGGACCGCGTCGCGGCGCTGCTGGAAGGCATCGTCGCCGAAACGCAGGAAACCGCGCAGTTCTGTCTATTGGACGGCGACAAGTACACGGTCGCTATGATGCGCGAGGGCTCGCGCCCGTTTCGCATCTCCTCCAGCGTCGGCGAACGCACGCCCATTCCCTGGACGGCCTCGGGGCGGCTTCTTCTCGGCCGCATGAGCGAGGCGGAAATCCGTGCCTTCGTGCCGCCCGAGGATTTTCGCCTGCCCTCCGGCGAATGGCTGGACCCGTCCCTCTTCGCGACGGAAGCGCACGAAGCGGTGGCCAGAGGCTACTTCACCTTCGATTCCATCGTAGACAGCTACACACATTGTTTCGCCGTTCCGGTGACGCTGCGGGACGGGACGATTGCGGCGACACTCTGCCTCGTCGCGCCGAAGAACGACGCTCTGCGCAACCATGCCGATTATATCCTGCGCCTCCAGAAAGCGGCCGGTCTGCTCGGCGCGGTCTATGCCGAAGGCGCGAAGCTGCAGCCGCCGACGCCGATCCGGCGCGCCTGAGGGCGGACTCGAGCTTGACACGCGGCTTGATGCGGGCCGTCCGATCCCCGCGTCCATCTCGAGGCCGTCTGCTTTCCAGATGGCTTGAGCAGACCCTCGTTCCGTTGTTCGGAACGCAAGGTAAGACCGGACGAAGAACAGTCTGTGGACATCCGTCGATCGATCTGAGGTGCATTACTGCATCCAAGAGTTGATCGATTCGAGACGCCAAGGCGTTGCCTATTTCTCTGAGGCTTTTGTCTGTTCGCGATCCGCCATGACGGATACCAACATTCCCGATATTTCCGGTCTTCTTCTGTCCCGCGCAACGCGGGCGGTAGAGCTCGTCAGAGCATCGCTCCGCTTCTCAGTTTTCAAGTCCTTACCAATCATTCAAGTTACTTGACAGGAGCGACAAAACGGTCTTTCTGCCCGCTAGAAAGCTCCGGGTTTGCGAACTGGTATAACAAGTCTAGGGTCGATAATGGTCATCAATGGCAGTGATTGGCTCGGACTTAGGCTCGTTTTCAACTACATCGGCCTAAAACAGCGCAAAGCGACGCGGTCTGCACTTCGCAGTTGGATGCACCATGAAAAAGGTCTTGATTTGAGCAAATGCGTCATTTCGACCCCGCGAAATGGATGGCGGCGCGAGTTCAGAACCCTTTCGGAATACTTTGCCAATGCCGGCCTTCTGCGCTATTGGATATGCTCGATTACCAAAAATCGGTATCGACGGCTGATTATCTGAAGCGCGACCGGAAACGATTACGGTGATTTTTAATCACTCCGATTTATCTATTCCCGTCCAACGGACGACCTTTTCAGGAGATGACATGCCTCATCGCGCTTCTCCGCAGCCGTGCGAACGAACGCTGTGGTTCTTGTTGATCGAAACCGCACTGGCCCTTCGGCAAATGACAGAACGCCATTTGAAGGGGAACAGCGTTGGCTTGACGCCGGGTGAGATAAGGACCCTGGATTATGTCATGCGCCATCGGAGCACCCGGCAGGTCGTCCTGGCCGAGCGAATGGGAATCGAGCCCATGACCTTGTCGGTCTATCTCGACCGGCTGGAAGCGTTCGATCTCGTGGAGCGCAAGAAGGACCCGGGCGACCGGCGCCTCAAGCTCGTCGAACCCACCGCCAACGCGGTCAAGGTCGTCGGCGATCTCGAGCCCACGCTGGCGGAGATCTACCGCGTCATGGCCCATGGCATCGATCAGGACGAGTTGACGAAAGTCGCCACCGGGCTGCAGGCGATCCATGCCAATCTGACCAAGCCCCCGGCCGCCGTTCCGATCGCCGCCGGGTTTTGAACCCAGCGGCTGCATCGCCAAGTTTCGGCGGCAAGCTCCCAAGACGTTTCGCATCGCGGCGCGGGTCACGGTGAACGGCATCGACCTTTCGCCCGCTCCTTCCCCGCGTTTGCCGCTTGTCTCTGCTCTCTGCCAAGATCAGCATGGATCGGGCCGACTGGAGACCGGCTGAAATGGGCGAGCTGATCCTGACGACTTTCGACTGGGTGCCGGAACAGCCGCGCGGCTTCGTGCGCGATCTCAGGGTCCGCTGGGCGCTGGAGGAGGCCGGCTTTCCCTACCGAGTCGAAAGCGTGCCCTTTGCCGATCGCTCGCCCGAGCATTTCGCGCAGCAGCCTTTCGGTCAGGTGCCATGGCTGCGCGACGGCGCGCTCTCGATCTTCGAGAGCGGGGCGATCCTTCTTCATATGGCCGAGCGCAGCGAGTCGCTCATGCCGCGCGATCCGCCGGGACGAAGCCGCACGATCGAATGGCTGTTCGCCGCTCTCAACTCGGTCGAGATGGCAAGCCTGCCCTGGGCGCTGGTCCGGTTTTCCGGTGACACCACGCCCTCGCCCGGCCGGGCGCAACTCGACGCCTTCCTCGACATTCGGCTTCGGCATATGGAAACCGTCCTGTCGGAGCGGGACTGGCTGACCCCTCGCTTCGGGGTGGCCGACATTCTGATGGTCGATGTTCTGCGCCTCGTCGATCGGTTCGAAGGGCTCGCCCACCATCCCGCCTGCCGCGCCTATCTCGCCCGAGGAACGGAGCGACCTGCCTTCGCAAAGGCGCTGGCCGACCAGATGGCGCATTTCGCGCTGGCGGACCAGCGGCGCGCGCATCGGCTCTGAGGCCCAAGCGGCACCTTGGCCGGCGAGCGAAGCGCCCAGCGATCCGCTCGCCTTCGTCCCCTGCCAGATCGGCTTCGATCGCACCCATGCCCGGAGGAAGACACCGCGACACGCACCGATCCTTAAGACCCCACAAGTAAGGGTTGGCTGAGAATCAACGAGCGGTGTTCGACGCTTTCGGCGACGAAGGGGCGAAAGCAAGCGGTCAAGCCGGGCCGCGCAATCCGTCGAGCAGGCTCTGGACCCTACACACGCGGGCGAAACCCATGGATTTGCATACGCTTCATGTGTCGAGTGCGCTGACGAATATAACCTGCGGCGTCGTTCTCGCCGTCGCCTGGTGCGTTCGCGAGGAGAAGTCCTATCTCGGCTGGTGGTCCGTGTCCTTCATGCTGTTCGCCGTCGGTCTGCTCTCGCAGATCGAGGGTTCGAATCATCCCGCCATCGGCGCGCTGACCTACACGTTTCTGATCGCTGGAACGCTTCTGATGCTCTCGGGCTTTCGCAGCTTCGACGAAAGGCCAGCCTTTTCCGGCCTCATGCTCGTGTCGCTGCCCCTCCCCCCGATCGTCTATCTCGCGCTTCTCAAACTCCTTCCCGGAACAGACTGGCCGGAGCTCGCCACCTTCGTCGTCAGCTGCCTGATCTCGGTCCAGATTCCCTTCTACGTGCTGACGCAGAACCATGATCGCCTGGCGTTTCGCTGGGTCGCGGGTTCGGCCTTCACCGTGCAGCTGGTCTTCACGGTCACGGTGCTGCTCTGGGGCTCGGCGCTGATCACGCCCGAAAACGTCACGCTCGCCATCTCGCTCAGCGACCAGGTGTGCAGCACGATCGTCATCGCCTGCGTGCTCGGCATGGTGATCGAACGCGACAACCACCGGCTCGACCGGATCGCCCATCAAGACGCGCTGACCGGGTGCCTCAACCGCGCGGGCCTCCTGTCCTACAAGGAAGTCGCCACCGGGCCGCATGGCGTACTGGTGGCCGATTTCGATCATTTCAAGCAGTTGAACGACCAGTACGGCCATGCCGCCGGCGACGAGGCGCTGCGCGTCTTCGTCCGCCGCGCGGACGCCTGCCTGCCGCAGGGCGCCGTGCTCGCCCGCTCCGGCGGGGAGGAGTTCGTGGCCCTTCTGCCAGGGGCATCCACGGCCGAGGCGGAGCGGATCGCGATCGGCCTCAGGGATGCGGTCCGCGCGGGCGGGCTCGAGTTCGAGGGTGCCACTATTCCCTTCACCATCAGCGTCGGCGTGGCCGAGGTGGCGGCGGGCGAGATGATCCGGGCCGGGATCAGGCGGGCCGACGCCGCGCTCTACCAAGCCAAGCGCGACGGGCGGGATCGGGTCGCGGTCTTTGAGGACGCGCCGCCGGCCAAGGATGCGCTCGTCACCGCCTGACGCTGCCAAACCGAACGTTCACGCTGCCCTCCGTCCAGCGTCGCCGACAAAGGATGCCGGAGACGCACCCCGTGCTCCACCAATCCTGGTGCGGCCCCGTTCAAAGCCTCGAAGACGAATTTTGTCGTCGCAAACGCCGAGCTCGCGAATTTGTTAACTGCGACTTTACCACGCAGGCGGATCGTCGTGTGATGCCGCGAGAATCGTCGGTGTTTGTCGAATGGTGCAAGGAACTTTTCGGCGCTTTCGGTTCATTTACGCCCGAAGCTGAGTTCGATCGTATCGTCTGAAACCGGCACCGAGTCTCGATCCGCAACCGGTGCAACTCTAGGATGGCGGGACGCGATTCCGCCGGGCACGAGAAATGGCAGAGGTCAAGCACGTGCTGCAGGAGGAGATCGACGCCGTGGATGCCGAACTGCGGCGGGGCCCGTTCGCGCGCCCGTCCGCAGCCCTGAGGCAGCGCTTCTGGACCTCCCGCCGCGAGGCGCGCCGCCAAGCGAGCTGGTACGGCTACCACCTCTCGGCGCTGGTCTATCTCATATTCTCGCTGCTGGACATCGTGACCTTGCCCGATGTCGCGCCCTACACGGTGGCGGCGCGCTTCGTGGTCGCCGCGACGAGCCTCAGCCTGTTTCGCAGCCTCTACCGGCGCGATGCCTCGCCCGAACGCCTCGATGCTGTCTGTTGCTCCGGCATCGTCGTGGCATTCCTCGGCTGGTTCGTCGCCTCTTCCTTTTCCGCCGACAGCGATGTCGTTGGGTTCTATCGGGTGTTCGGCGCCATCTTCATGATGGGCGCGAATCTCTTCTTCGCGTTCCGCTTTTCCGCCGCGCTCGCCACCAGCACCACGATCCTCGCCGCCGTCCTGGCGACCCATTGGGTCGACGCGCGGACCGACCGCATTTCCGACGTCGCCTATATCGTCTTCTATCTCTCGTGCTTCGCGCTTACCGTCTACGTCAACTTCAAGACGAACCGTGAGCACTACCGCACCTTCCTGAACTCGCACCGGGCGAGCCTTCTGCAACGCGTCAGCGACGACGCGCACGAGGAACTGACCGTCCTGTCCAAGACCGACCCGCTGACGGGCGTCGCCAATCGGCGCGCCATCGACGATCAGCTGAACGAGCGTTGGACCGGCTGGAAGGCGCGGCAGGAGCCCTTCGCCGTCGCGCTGGTGGATGTCGACTTCTTCAAGAACTTCAACGACTGGTACGGGCATGTCCAGGGCGATGCCTGCCTCGTCCGCGTGGCCGAGGTTCTGGCCTCGATCGCCGGTCGGCACCGGGGCCATGTCGGGCGCTATGGCGGTGAGGAGTTCATCCTGGTCGTACCGACCGGCCACTCGCCCGACCCGCAAGGGTTCGGCAACGCGATCTGCGCGGGGATCATCGAAGCGGGCATGGAGCATATCTGTCGGAGGGACGGCGTCGCCGTGGTGACGGTCAGCGTCGGCGTCTCCACCAGCGGCCTCCACGCGCTGGAAACCGTGGAACAACTGGTGCAGCAGGCCGATCAGGCGCTGTACCGCGCCAAGGAGCAGGGCCGCAATCAGGCCTCCGTCTTCAACGCGGGGGATGCCGTTCGCTCCGACGAGACCGAGTTCGTCGCCGGCCTGTTGAAGATCGCGTTGGAGCGCCAGCTCCTGTCTGTCGCCTACCAGCCGATCTACGGCTGCGCGAGCGGGCAGATCGAATCCATGGAATGCCTGATGCGGCTGAGGACGCTGGAGGGCAAGCCGATCCCGCCCCCGACCTTCGTGCCGATCGCCGAGGAGATCGGGCTCATCATTCCGCTCGGCCTCTGGATCATCGAGCGCGTGTGCCGCGAGATCCTGGTGCCCGGCCTTGCGCCGACCGCCAGCGTCAACGTCTCGGCCGTGCAGCTCGGCGTGCCCGGCTTCGCGCTGGAAGTGTCGAAGATCCTGCTGCGCACGGGCGTGCCCGGCCATCGGCTGGTGATCGAGATCACCGAAGGGCTGGACCTCGACCTCGATTCCGACGCGCTGCGCACCATCGCCGACATCAAGGCCCTCGGCGTGAAGCTCTGGCTGGACGATTTCGGCACCGGCTTCGCCGGCCTGTCCTGGCTGCGCCAGATCGCCTTCGACGCCGTGAAGATCGACAAATCCTTCCTTCGAGACATCGACGATCCCGAGGGCCGGCGCTTCCTGATCGACATCGTGTCGCTCATTCGCAACCGGGGCGCGGGGATCATCATGGAAGGGATCGAGACGCCGGCCCATCTCGATTTCGCCCGCGAAAGCGGCGTGGATCAGTTGCAGGGCTATCTCTTAGGCTATCCCGCGCCGCTCTCCACCCTTCTCGCCCATAAGAGCGCTTCCGGCACCGCCTGAGACGGCGGCTCAGCCTCCCTCCGCAGCCGGGGCCGGGGCCGGGGCCGCGAAGAGATGGAGCGCGGCATGTTGCAGGAGCATGATCGTCTTGCCGTCGCGGATCGTGCCGCTCGCGACCATCGCCAGCGCCTCCTCGATGCCGAGTTCCATCACCGCGATGTCCTCCCCCTCCTCCGCGATGCCGCCGCCCTGCGAGGCGCGGTCGCCCGGCTCGTAGGCGCCGACGAAGAAGTGCAGCCGCTCCGTTACCGAGCCCGGACTCATGAAGGCGTCGAAGACCTCGCGCACCTCACGGACCCGGAACCCAGTTTCCTCCTCCACCTCGGCGCGGATGCGCGCTTCCGGCTCGGCCCGGTCGAGCAGCCCGGCGGGCGCCTCGATCAGGAGGTCGTCATGCCCGTTGACGAAGGCGGGGTAGCGGAACTGGCGGGTGAGAACCACCGTACGCCGGCTCGGATCGTAGAGGAGGATGGTCGCCCCGTTGCCCCGGTCGTAGGTCTCGCGGGACTGATGCTGCCACGTTCCGTCGCTGCGTTGGAAATGGAAGCGCGTCTTTCGCAGGACGTACCAGTCGTCCGACAGGACGGTCACGTCCTCGACGCGGATGCGATGGGCAATGCTCATGACGAATTCTCCAGGGCACGGCTCTCCAGCCAACGCACTGGACCATTCGTGCAATTTCGTGCAGAGTCAAGACGATTCGTGCAATGGGAGAAACCATGCTGACGTCGGAGCGCAAGGCGCTGATCCAGGAAGTTCTGCGCCGCGACGGCCGTCTGGTGGCGAAAAGCTTCGCGCAGCAGCTCGGCCTCTCCGAGGACACGATCCGCCGCGACCTGCGCGAGCTGGCCGGCGAGGGTCTGCTGCAAAGGGTGCATGGCGGCGCGCTGCCCGCCTCGCCGGCGGTCGCGGATTTTTCCGTGCGCGCCGAGGCCGGCTCGGCGGTCAAGCAGGCGCTCGGGCGGGCCGGGGCGCGGCTGATCCAGCCCGGGCAGATCGTGTTTCTGGATGGCGGCACGACGAATGTCCAACTGGCGCGCGCGCTCCCCCCCGACATTAAGCTGACGGTGGTGACGCACAGCCCCAGCATTGCGGTGGAACTGACGCGCCATCCGCTGGTGGAGGTCGAGCTGATCGGGGGTCGCCTGTTCAAGCACTCCGTCGTCACGCTCGGCTCCGCGAGCGCCGAGGCGATCGCGCGCATCCGGGTGGACCTTTATTTCATGGGCGTGACGGGCCTTCATCCCGAAACGGGCGCGACCACGGGCGATGGCGAGGAGGCCGCGCACAAGCGGCTGATCAGCCGCCAGTCGGCCGAGACGATCGTGCTCGCCGCGGGCGAAAAGCTCGGCGCGGCCTCGCCCTATGCCATCGTGCCGCTGGCGGAGATCACGACGCTCGTTACCGAAGCCGGGCTCCCACCGGAAACGCTGTCGCCCTTGCGCGCGGCGGGGCTCGACATCGTGGAGGGCTGAACGCTCGCGCTTTCCGGCGGAGTTTCGAAAACGGTCCCATTCCGTTGGCCGGGAGCAAAGGGCGTGAGCCGGAGCAGCGCGCCTGCCCGGCGGTCGGGCCGGGTCTCGCTGCGGCGGAATGCGACAAACCCCCGTCGCCAATAGCCAGGCTTTGCGACTTGATGCTATGGGGCGGGCTGCGCGAGGTCGCTGCGTCCTGCGACGCCGCTCAAATGAAGATGTCACGAGATGATCGAGCCTCAGCCTTTCCTGCGGGACGGCGGCGAGATGGGCAGGCGGATGCGAGACCATGACTGGTCGACCTCGCCGCTCGGCCCGCCCGAGACCTGGCCCCGCTCGCTCGGCTCGGTCGTGGCGCTCATGCTCGGCTCGAAATTCCCGATGTTTCTGGCCTGGGGGCCGGAGCTCGGCTTTCTCTACAACGACGCCTATTCCGAAATCCTCGGCGCCCGGCATCCCGCGGCGCTGGGGCGGCCGTTCCAGGAGATCTGGAGCGAGATCTGGGCCGACATCCTGCCTCTCATCGAGAAGGCGCTCGACGGCGAGGCGAGCTGGCTGGAAAATCTGCCCCTCACCCTGCGCCGCAACGGCTACGAGGAGGAGACCTATTTCACCTTCTCCTACTCCCCGGCCTTCGGGGACGGGGGCGAGGTCGTCGGCATGTTCTGCGCCTGCACGGAAACCACGCGCCAGGTTCTGGCCGAGCGCGGGCAGGCGCGCGAGCGCGAGCGCCAGCACCTGATGCTGCGGCAGATGCCGGGCTTTTCCGCAATTCTGGAAGGTCCCGAGCACCGCTTCCAATATGGCAACGAAGCCTTCGGCAAGCTCGTCGGCGAGCGCGAGGTCGAGGGCCGCACGATGCGCGAGGCCTTTCCCGAATTCGCTGATCAAGGCTATTTCGAGCTTCTGGACGAGGTCTTCGCCCGCGCGGAGCCCTTCGCCGCCCATGGCAAGCCACTCCGCCTCGCGCGCGAGGGCGGCGAGCGGTTCGTGGATCTCGTGCTCGATCCGATCCGGGACGATGCCGGGGCGGTCCGCGGCCTCTTCCTCGGCGGCTACGACGTGACCGACCGGGTGCGGGCCGACCGGCACCGCGAGGCGCTGATGCGGCTGGAAGAGCGGCTGCGGGACGTGCCGACGCCGGCGGGCCTGACGCTGGCGGCGACCGAACTCCTAGGCGAAACGCTGAACTGCGCGCGCGTCGGCTACGGCACGATCCATGCCGCGAGCGGGACGATCGCCGTCGACCGGCATTGGACCGCCCCGGGCTTCGAGAGCCTCGCCGGCCTGCACCGGTTCGAGGAATACGGCTCCTATATCGAGGACATCCGCCTTGGCCGGGCGGTGGCCAACGCGGATGTGGAGCGCGATCCCCGCACCGCCGAACGCGCCGAAGCCTTCCGCGCCATTCGCGTGCGCGCCTTTCTCGACGTTCCCGTGATGGAGCAGGGGCAGGCGACGGCGCAGCTCTTCGTGCATTCCGCCGCGCCCCGGCGCTGGAGCGAGGCCGAGATCGCCTTCGTGCGCGATTTCGCCGAGCGCACCCATGCCGCGATCGCCCGCCGGCTGGCGGAGCAGGAGCTGCGCGACGGCCGGGCGCGGCTGGGCACGGCGCTCGCCGTCTCGCGCCTCGGCACCTACGAATGGGATCTCACGACCGACATCATCGCCATGGACGAGACCGCCGGGCGGTTCTTCGGTTTCCCGCCCGGCGAGGAAGTGACGCTTCTCGACGTGAGGGACCGTGTCGACCCGCGCGACCTCGAGCGCATCACCACCGTCATCCAATCGCTTCGCGATAGCACGGCGCGGTTGGAGATCGAATATCGTCTTCGGCTGCCGGACGGCACGGGCCGAACGCTGGTGAGCACGAGCGACGCCGTGCCGGGCGCGGACGGCGAAGCCGACCGGCGGATCGGCGTGTTTCAGGATGTCACGGCGCGGCGGCGCTCCGAGGTGCGGCGGGACGCGCTGGTCGAGCTCGGCAACGTCATCCGCGACCTCGACCGCCCGTCCGAGCTGGTCCACGCCGCCGCCGCGATCCTGGGCGCGGCGCTGGATGTCGGCCGCGTCGGCTATGGCACGGTGGACCACGACAGCGAGACGATGCTGATCGAGCGCGAATGGACGGCGCCCGATGTCGTCTCCATCTCGGGGTCCGTCGTCTTGCGCCACTACGGCACCTTCGTGGACGAGCTGAAGCGCGGGCAGGCGACGGTGATCGCCGACACCCGCCTCGATCCGCGCACGTCCGCCGCCGGAGCAGAGCTGGAAGAGATCGGCGCCACGGCTTTGGTCAACGTGCCCGTGATCGAGCGGGGCCGGCTGGCCGCGCTTCTTTATGTCAACGACGCCGCCGCGCGGCAGTGGAGCGGCGACGATCTCGATCTCGTCCGCGAGTTCGCCGAGCGCCTGCGCGCCGCCTTAGAGCGAAGCCGCACGGCCGAGGCGCTTCGGGCGAGCGAGGGGCGCCTGCGCGAGTTGAACGAGCGGCTGGAAAGCGAAGTCGCGCAGCGCACCGACGAGCGCGACCAGCTTTGGACCCTGTCGGAAGACATGCTGGCCCGCGCCGATCTTTCCGGCATGATGACGGCAGTGAGCCCGGCTTGGACGCGGGTGCTGGGATGGAGCGAGGCCGAGCTTCTGGCCCGGCCCTATGCCAGCTTCATGCACCCCGACGACGAGGGGCCGACGCTGGCGGGCCTCGCCCGCATGGGCGAGACGAAGCGGCCGACGCGCTTCGAGAACCGCATCGCCACCACGGACGGCGGCTGGAAGCCGATCGAATGGACCGTAGCGCCGGAGGAGGACGGCGTGAACTTCATCGCCGTCGGGCGCGATCTCAGCGCCGTGAAGGCGCAGGAGGCCGAGCTCGAAGCGGCGCAGGAGGCGCTGCGCCAGAGCCAAAAGATGGAGGCCGTGGGTCAGCTCACCGGCGGCATCGCGCACGATTTCAACAATCTGCTGGCTGGCATCTCGGGCTCGCTGGAAATGATGCAGACTCGCATCGGTCAGGGGCGCGTGGACGAGATCGAGCGCTACATGCAGGGCGCCCAGGGCGCCGCCAAGCGCGCGGCCGCGCTCACCCATCGCCTGCTCGCCTTCTCGCGCCGGCAGACGCTGGCGCCCAAGCCCACCGACGTGAACCGCCTCGTGGCCGAAATGGAAGAGCTGATCCAGCGCACCGTGGGACCGGGCATCACCGTGGAAACGGTTGGCAAGCCCGATCTCTGGTCGACCCTCGTGGACCCGCCGCAGCTCGAAAACGCCCTTCTGAACCTCTGCATCAACGCGCGCGACGCCATGCCGGACGGCGGCAAGCTGACTATCGAGACCAACAATGTCTGGCTGGACCAGCGCGCCGGGCGCGAGCAGGACCTCGACGCCGGCCCCTATGTCACGATGTGCGTCACCGACACGGGAACCGGCATGGCGCCGGACGTCATCGAGCGCGCCTTCGACCCGTTCTTCACCACCAAGCCGATCGGCCTCGGCACGGGCCTCGGCCTGTCCATGATCTACGGTTTCGCGCGTCAGTCCGGCGGGCAGGTCCGCATCACGTCCGAACTCGGCCGGGGCACCACGCTCTGCATCTACCTCCCCCGCCATCACGGCGCGGAGGAAGCCGCCGCTGCCCCGCCTCAGGCCCCGTCCGCGATCGAGCCGGTCGGCGCGGGCGAGACGGTTCTGGTGATCGACGACGAGCCGCTGGTGCGCATGCTCGTGGTCGATGTCTTGGAAGACCTCGGCTACACCGCGATCGAGGCCGGCGACGGGCCGGAAGGGTTGAAGGTGCTTCGCTCCGACCAGCGGATCGACCTTCTCGTCACAGATGTCGGCTTGCCCAACGGCATGAACGGCCGACAGGTGGCGGACGCTGCGCGCGAACTGCGCCCCGGCCTCAAGGTCCTGTTCGTGACCGGCTATGCCGAAAACGCCGTGCTCGGCCAGGGCAACCTGGAGGCAGGCATGCAGGTCGTCACCAAGCCCTTCGACATGCGCGCGCTCGCCGATCGCATCCGATCGATGATCAAGGATTAGGGGACGCCGGGCACCTCGTTCGCGGGGCGCGGCATGATCCACGCCCGATCGCCCGTCGACCCCACCCCGATTACGGGATGAGGTTCCACTTCCAGCGCTGCTCGAAGGGCAGGTCCTTCATGCGCGCGCGGCGCTGGGCAACGCGGCTTTGCATGCGGCGGGCGGGCGCGTCGATGGGGAGCCTCGGCGTCTCCTGCACCAAGGCGGCGCTGGCCTCGGCCGGTTCGTCCCATTCGAACGCGTCGGGTTCGGCCTCGTCAATGGAGACCGGCGGCGGCGCATGCACGGGCTCGGGCGCGTCGGTGCGTTCGACCTTGCGGGGTTTGCGCGCCTTGGTCCGCACCGGCAGCTCGGGCTCGGAAGTTTCCTCGATCTCGGTAGCGGGAAGGCTTTCCTCTCTCGCCTGCAGGATGCGGGTTTCGAGAATGCGGGGAGAGCGCCCCTTGGCCTCGCCGCCGCCTTTGCGTGGGCGCGGCGCGACGTCCGCGCTGGCGGCCGGCTCATCCGTCTCGGCGCCGGCATTGGCGCGGAGCAGATCCTTCATCTCGTCGCTGAGGGCGCCGGTCCAGATGGAGGTGGAGGCCGCCTTGTTCAATTTCGACCGACGCTTGTGTTCGACCGCGAAGGGCCCAATCGTACGCTTCATGAAGCCAGTATCATATCGCTGAAAAGAGAAACGTCCGCTGTTGATCTCGACTGCGGCCCGGATGGCGCGATCATGCCATTTGCCATCATCCAGCGCAAACGACTTGAGACAACTGCTTTATCACACCATCGAGGCGAGATCACTTCCCTCAACACGCGAAACGACTCCCGTATCACCCGCGCGAAACTTGAGCGGCGGCCGGCACTTCGGCAGGGATCGACGCTATTCGCCTCGCTTGCGCGGCCCACCTGGGAGGTGAGGTTGCCCCCAGAAACCTTTTGGTAAGCGGAACAGACCGATGGTCGCGGGCGGGTTTTGTTTGTAAACCGTGTGACAGCGAGAGACGGCGGGGAGCGGCGCTTGATGGCAACGGACAAACCGCGTCAGATCGACCTCTTCAGCTTCAGTCCCGCGCTGCCGCCCGTTCGAAAGCCCGCGCCGCGCGCCGGGCGAGGCGCATCGGCCCGCGCGCCGGAGGCCTTAAACGAGGAGGCGCTGGCGGCGCGGCTGGAGGAAACCGGCCGTTACCGCGTGCTGCGCAAGCTCGAGCCGCGCCCCGTCCTGCCCAATCGCTGGCCGCCGGCCAACCGCGTGCCCGGTGGCTGGCCTCGCCTCGGCATCATTCTGGACACCGAGACCACCGGCCTCGACCATGCCGAGCACGAGGTGATCGAGCTAGGCATGGTGGCCTTCACCTATGACGAGGCGGGCGTGCGGGACGTGGTCGGCGTCTTTTCCGCCCTGCAGGCGCCCTCCAAACCCATCACGGCCGAGATCACCCGCATCACCGGCATCACCGACGAGATGGTGGCGGGTCAGCACATCGACCTCGACGCGGTACGGCGCTTCGTGGAGCCGGCCGATCTCGTGATCGCCCATAATGCAAGGTTCGACCGGCCCTTCTGCGAGAAGCTGACGCCCGGTTTCGAGGTCAAGCCCTGGGCCTGCTCGGTCGCCGAGGTAGACTGGGTGTCGCTCGGCTTCGAAGGCAGCAAGCTTGGCTATCTCGTCGGCCAGTCCGGCTATTTCCACAATGGCCACCGCGCAGTGGACGACTGCCACGCCCTTTTGGAAGTGCTCTGCCAGGCGCCGAAGACCGCCGCCCTGCCCGCCTTCGGGCAGTTGATCGCCTCGGCCGCGCGCACCCGCCTTCGCATCCACGCGCTCGGCTCGCCCTTCCACACGAAGGACGTTTTGAAGGCGCGCGGCTATCGCTGGAGCGACGGGATGGGCGGCAAGCCCAAGGCCTGGTGGCGCGAGGTTGGGGAAGACGGGTTCGAGGAGGAGGTCCGCTTTCTCGAACAGGACATCTATGGCGGCGCCATGAACGCGCATGTCGAGCGGCTGACGGCCTGCGAGCGGTTCAAGGCCTGACGGACCTCCCATCGCTTAACATCGCCGGGCGCTGCCCGGCTTGACCCCCTGCCCCGCTTCGTTCCATCACGAGGCGAAAGCCCGGGCGGGAGGCGCCCGCTCGGCGAACGGAACCGCAAGACACATGGCACGCAAGAACCGGGACGAAAGCTGGCTGGCGGACGAGGAAGCGGAGCGCGCGCCGCCGGAGCCCTGCTGGCTCTGCGGCCGCCCGCTGGGCAAGACGGTGGATCGCTTCCACCCGATCCCCAAGAGCCGGGGCGGCAAGGACACCGTTCCCGTCCACCCGATCTGCCGCGAGACGATCGACGCCAATTTCACCGCCAGCGAACTCGTGCGCCACGCCGAAAGCGGCACGCCGCTGACCGACAACGAGACCGTCGCGCGCTTCGTGAAATGGGTCTCCGGCAAGCCGGCGGACTTCCACTCCGCCACCAAGACGGGGCGTTAAGCCGCAGGGACCTACACCGCCACAACTCGAAAGAGGCGGCGCTTCCGGATTCCATCGCGGGCGCGCACAACCCAAGATAAGGAGTGCGCGGCTGGCCTCTCGCACGGCGCGAAGTAAGCCAAGCGGGGTGTTAAGCGCTTGTTTACGGCGATCTCTCCAGAGTGGATTCAGGGCGAACCAAACCCATCGCGGTTGGCTTTCCTCGGCAAGGCTCGGTGCCTGAGACACACCGTCCCGAAACTGAACCCAACGCGGCGCTTCTCCTGCGGGCGTCACGACATAAGGCTTCGAATGCCCCTCAATCTCGATCTGAACCGCCTTGGCGTTGCCGTCTGCGTTGTCGATGTCGATCGTGATGGCGTGTTCCGGTTCTACGGCATCAACGACTGCGCCGCCCGCGAAAGCGGCCTCAACCGGCGCGAGGTCGCCGGGCGCCTGTTCTCCGAGTGCCTGCCGGCGGACTATGCCCGGCGGCTGACCGAGCGCTACGCCGTCTGCGCCCGGACGCGAAAGGTGCAGGAGACGGAGGAAGAGGTCGATCTCGGCTTCGGCGCGAAATGGTACAAGACGACCCTGACGCCCCTGATCGACTAGGCGACGGGCGCGGTGTCGCAGATCATGGGCGTTTCCCAGAACATCACGGAGACCAAGCGGCTGCAGGCCGAACTGCGGGAATATGCCTATGTCGACCAGCTGACGGGCCTCGCCAATCGGCGCCGCTTCGATCAGGCCATCTCCTATGCGCGCGACGAGGCGCTGGCCTCCGGCACCGCCTTCTCGCTGGCGGTGGTCGATCTCGACGGGCTGAAATCCACCAACGACCAGCACGGCCATCGCATCGGCGACGCGGTGATCCACCATGCCGGCCAGCTTCTGGCGGGAACGCTGCGGCCGGACGAACTGGTGGCGCGCGTGGGCGGCGACGAGTTCTACATGCTCCTGCGGGCCGGCAACCGCGCCGCGCTGGACGATCGGCTCGACGCCATTCGCATGCTGGTGGACAGGGGCCTGACCCTGCCCGAACTCGGGCTTCCCATCACGCTCAGCATCGGCGGCGAGGTCTGGCGCCAGGGCGCCGACATTCGCGACGTGCTCTCGGCGGCCGACGAGGCGATGTATGCCGAAAAGGAAATCCGCCGGCTGGTCCGACGCGTCGACCGGCGCAGCGCTGCCGCCTGAGCGACGGCGGCTCGGCGGGAGCGCGACCCGCATCTGACATCTGGCCAAAGCCGGCGCGGCGTGCTGAATGCCGGGCATGACAATCGAGCGGATCAGCCTGCCGCAGGCGCGGCGGATCGCCCTGGCGGCGCAGGGGTTCGGGGCCAAGCGCCATGCAGCGCCCGGGCCCTCGCATCTCGCGCGGACGGTCGCGCGACTGCATCTTCACCAGATCGACAGCGTCAACGTCCTGTCCCGGGCGCATTATCTTCCGGCCTTCTCCCGCCTCGGCGCCTATGACCGGGCCGATCTCGACCGGATGTCCTGGGGCCCGAAGCGACAAAGGCGCCTGTTCGAGTATTGGGCACACGAAGCCTCCCTCCTGCCTTTCGAGCTGCAGCCGCTCCTGCGCTGGCGCATGCGGCAGGCCGATCGCGGCGAGGCGGGGTGGGACCGGATGCGCCGCTACGCCGTGGAGCGCCGCCCCGAAGCCATGGCGCTTCTCGATCGCATCCGGGCGGAAGGACCGCTCGCCACCGCCGACTTCGAGGCCCATCAGGGCAAGTCCGGCTGGTGGGAATGGAGCGACACCAAGAGCGCACTGGAATGGCTATTCTGGGCCGGCCATATCACGACCGCGACGCGCCGGGGCGGGTTCGAGCGGGTCTACGATCTGCCCGAGCGGGTGCTGCCCGCCGACATCCTCGCCCGGCCGACGCCTTCCGACGAAGAGGCCCACCGCGCCCTGATCGAGCGGGCGGCTCTCGCGCACGGAATCGCCACCACCGGCGAGCTGCGCGACTATTTCCGCCAGAAGCCCGAACAGGCCGAGCCCGCCATCCGCGCGCTGGCCGAGGAGGGCGTGATCCGGCCGGTCGAGGTGCCGGGCTGGCGCCATGCCTGGCTGCACCGAGACGCCCGCCTGCCCCGCCGCATCGAGGGCCAGGCGCTGCTCGCGCCCTTCGATCCGCTGATCTGGGAGCGGTCGCGGGCCGAGCGCCTGTTCGGCTTCCGCTATCGCATCGAGATCTACGTGCCGGCCGAGAAGCGCCAGTTCGGCTATTATGTCCTGCCCTTTCTCCTGGGAGACCGGCTGGTGGCGCGGGTCGATCTAAAATCCGACCGCCAGGCCGGCCGGCTTCTCGTGCAGGCCGTCCATCTGGAGCCCGACGCGCCCGCGGAAACGCGCGAGGCGTTGGCGGCCGAGCTGGAAGCCATGGCCGCCTGGCTCGGCCTTGCGGAAGGCGTGGCTCACGCTTCCAAGGGTTAGCGCCAGGGCGTCACCGACTGTCCGCCGAAGATGCGCTCGCGCGGCAGGTCGAAGATGAAATAGGGGTTGATGAGCGGCAGCACCCCGGCGCTGGCCAGCCGCGCTTCCTGCTCGGGCGAGAAGGTGATGTCGAGCGAGGCGACGTTCTGCTTCACCTGCTCCGCGCGGCTGGCTCCAATCAACACGGAGGAGACGCCCGGCCGCTTGGCGACCCAGGCGAGCGCCACTTCGGCCATGGACCGCCCGATCTCCTCCGAGACGCCGCGCACGGCATCCACGATGTCGAAGTTCTTCTCGGTGAACAGCATTCCGCCATAGGGATTGTCGCCGTTCAGGCGCCCGTCGCTTTCGCCCGACGCCGTGGCGGTGCCGGAGCGGTTGGGAAGGCTGCCGGCCGGGCCGGCCTCGGCGATCTTCTCGCGCCCGTACTTGCCGGTCAGGAGCCCGGCGGCGAGCGGGCTCCACGCCACGAGGCCAAGCCCCAGCGCGTCGCCCGCCGGCAGGATGTCGAACTCGACGCCCCGGTCGATCAGCGAATAGGAATATTGCAGGCCGATCGGCTGCGGCAGGCCATGAACGCGGGCGAGCGTCGCGATCTCGGCGGCGTACCAGGCGGGAGCATTGGAGAAGCCGTAGTAAAGAATGTCGCCCCGGCGCACCGCGTCGGTCAGCGCCCGCAAGACCTCCTCGGGGGGCGTCGTGCGGTCCCAGACATGGGTCCAGTAGAGGTCGATATGATCGGTGCCGAGCCGGCGCAGCGAGCCTTCCAGCCCGTTGCGGATGTTGCGGGCGCTGTTGCCGCCGGCGAGCGGCGTGTCGTCGCGCCGGGGAAAGCCGGACTTCGTGGCGATCACCAGCTTTTCGCGCAAGGCCCGGTCCGTGATGAAGCGGCCCAGCATGGTCTCGCTCTCGCCGCCGGAATAAACGTCGGCCGTGTCGATGAAATTGCCGCCCGCCTCGACATAGGCGTCGAAGATCGCCCGCGCGCCCGCCTCCTCCGCGCCCCAGCGGCCCGCGCCGAAGGTCATGGTGCCGAGTGCCAGCGGGCTGACGGCGAGGCCGGAACGGCCGAGCGTGCGATAGGTCGTGAGATCCATTGTTGTGTCTCCTTCAGAACTGAAGGCGAAGGTAGCGCTTGCGCCGGCGCGGGATTAGCGCCAATTCCTGACAAGGGTTTATGAACGGAGCACAGCAATGCGGCGCGGTGAGCTGGACGATCTGGCGCTGTTCGCAGCCGTCGCGCGCGCGCGCAGCTTCACGCGCGCGGCGGCCGAACTCGGCCTTTCGCCCTCCGCGCTCAGCCATGCGCTGCGCGGGCTGGAAAGCCGGCTCGGCGTGCGCCTGCTCGCCCGCACCACGCGCAGCGTGGCGCCCACCGCCGCCGGGGAACGGCTCCTGGAGCGGCTTCAACCGGCGCTGGACGAGGTGGCGCTGGGCCTCTCGATCCTAGCCGACTGGCGCGACGCGCCCTCCGGCGCGCTGCGGCTCACCACCTTCAACTACGCCGCGCGCACCATCCTCGCGCCGCGCCTGCCGCGCTTCCTGCTCGACCATCCCGACATCGCGGTGGAGGTGGTGGTGGACGACCGGCTGGTGGATCTCGTGGCGGGCGGCTTCGACGCCGGCATCCGCTTCGGCGAAACGGTGGAGCGGGACATGGTGGCCGTGCGCGTCGGGCCGGACCTGCGCACCGTCGTGATCGGCACGCCGGACTATTTCAAAAGGCACGCCCGCCCCGAAACGCCGGCCGACCTGAAGACGCATAGCTGCGTCAACTATCGGCTGATCGGCGGCGGCGGGCTGCTGCCCTGGGAGTTCGAGCGGGATGGGCAGGAGATCAAGGTGCAGGTCGGCGGGCAGCTGATCGTCAACGACGAGGTGCTGGCGGGCGCCGCCGTGCGCGCGGGCGCGGGCCTCGGCTACATGCTGGAGCACGACGTGGCGGGGGAGATCGCGGACGGGCGTCTCGTGCAGGTGCTGGACGGCTGGTGCGCGCCCTTCCCCGGCTGCCATCTCTATTATCCCAGCCGGCAGGTTCCGCTGGCGTTGCGCGCACTGATCGACACGCTGCGTTGGACGGGCAGCCAGCCGCAGAGCTGACGGCGCCCGCGGGCTTCGGAGGCCGCGTTCACACGGCGACGCTGCGCCGAGCGAGCGCCCGCCGGACGTTCTGACGGGTCTCCGCACGGCAAAGCGCATAGGCCTGCATCGCGGTCATCGGCCGCCCCAGGAGATAGCCCTGCGCCACCTCGCAGCCGGCCTGGCGCAGGACCTCGAACTGTTCCTCCGTCTCGACGCCCTCGCCCACCGTGCCGACGCCGAGCCCTCGCGCCAGCTGCACGACCGCATGGAGAACGGCGGCGGCTGCCGGGTCGAACGGCGCGGTCTGGACGAAGCTCAGATCGATCTTGATGCAGTCGAGGTCGAACTTTCTGAGATGCGCCAGTGAGGAATAGCCGGTGCCGAAATCGTCCATCGCGACGCGGATGCCGCTGTCGCGCAGGGTTCGCAGCGAGGCGGCGATCAGCTCGCTGTCCTCCACCAGGGCGGTTTCCGTCAGCTCGATCTCGAGCCTGTCCGGCGACACGCCGGCCGCTTCCAGAAGGCGCGCGACCTCGCCCGGAAAACCCTCGCTGCGCAACTGGACGGGCGAGACGTTGACCGCGACATGGATGCCGTCGGGCCATTGGCGAACATGCCGGCACGCTTCCTCGACGATCCACAGGCCAATCTCGCGGATCAAGCCGGTTTCTTCGGCCACGGGAATGAACTCGCCCGGCGAGATGAACCCGCGCGCGGGATGCTGCCAGCGGATCAGCGCCTCGAAGCCCAGGACGCTGCGATCCTCGATCCGGTAGAGCGGCTGGTAGAGGAGCGTGAACTCGCCGCGCTCCAACGCGCCGCGCAGGTCCGCCTCCAGCACGCTTCGGCGCATCGCCGCTTCCTGCATTCCGGCCTCGTAGCGCTGGTTGCGCCCCCGGCCCAGCGTCTTGGCCTTGTAGAGCGCGAGGTCGGCATGCTGGATCATCACGTCGGCGCTGGCCGCGTCCCGCGTCGAGGCCATGCCGATGCTGCAGCCCACGCTCACCATGCGTCCGTGGATCAGGAACGGATCGCTCAAAGTGGCGATGATGCGCCGGCTTAGCCCGGCCGCCTCGTCCTCGTCGCAGGAGAGCGAGAGAACGGCGAACTCGTCCCCCGCCAGCCGGGCCACGAGCTCGCCCCGCTCGCAGACGCGCCCCATGCGAACCCCGCATTCCGTCAACAGCCAGTCGCCGGCCGCATGGCCGAGCGTGTCGTTGACGATCTTGAACCGGTCGAGATCGATCAGGAAAAGGGTCGCCGCCCGCCGGCCTTCATAGGCGGCCTCCAGCTCCTGCGCGAATTTTCGCCGGTTGGGCAGGCCGGTCAGCGGGTCGTGGAAGGCCAGCCGCTCCACCTCCCGCTGCGCCTGCCGCTCGGCGGTCACGTCGTCATAGGTCAGAACCGCGCCGCCGCCCATGATCGGCCGGCAGGAGACGCTGATGGTTCGCCCATCCTCCAGCGCGTGTTCGAGATAGGTGGTCCGGTCGAGGGCGAACCATTGCGTGTGATTGTCGATCACCCGGCCAAGACGCGCCTCGTTCCAACCCAGGCGCTCGGCCAGATTGGCGAGATAGCGCTGCCAGGGCATTCCGATCGCGACCCCCTCGGGCCGGATGTCGAAGAGCGTCACCAGTCGGTCATTGAAGAGGTCGATGCGTCCGCCGGCCCCGATCACGAGAAGGCCGTTCGACATGTTGGTGAGCGCGTTGGAGAACAGGGCCTCCCGCTGCTTCTGCTCGGCCAGTTTGGAACTCGAGGTGACGAGGGCGCCGGCGCTAAGCGCCAGACAGATGACCACGATGCCGACCAGAAAACCGAGAATGCTGCGGTCGATCCCCGACGGCTCGCTTCCGACCGGCACGATGGCGGTGCCGGCGATGAGGCCGAAATGAACGAGGCTGACGGCCGCCACGGCGAGCGCGATGCGGATGCCTGGGCGCGTCCTCTCCGGCAGCGCCATCGCCAGCGCGCACAAGGCGGCGCTGGCGAGCGCGATCGGTACGGCGCCCGCCGCCGGTTGCTCGACGCCGCAATTGGTCAGCGCCGCCATGCCGGCGACATGCATGAGCACGATCCCCGCGCCCGTCACTGCGCCGCCCAGAAGCTTGAGCCAGGTTCGATCGGTCAAGGCCGTCAGCGCCGCCGGCAGGCCCACGATCGCCACGCTGATCAGGGCCGAGGCTGCGGTCATGTCGGGATCGAAGGAAAAGGCGAAGTCCGGCCGGTAGCCCAGCGTCGCGATGAAATGGGTGGTCCACACGCCGAGGCCGCCGGCCAGCGCCGCAAAGCCCAGCCATTGCAGCCGGGACAGGCCCACGGTGCCGCGCACCCGCTCGAAAAGATCGAAGAAAAGCCAGGACGCCACGATGCAGACGACCGTTGCCGCCACCACGAGGGTGATCGCATGGTCCTTGGCGAGCGTCAGGAAGATTTCAACCATGGGTCACCGCTTCATTAAACCCAGCGTTATAGGGCGAACCTCTTTTTTTCGTGAAAGCTGTGACGCACAACCTGCGGGTCGCGCTCGCGACACGCAGGATGGTTTTCGCTCGGTTTGCATTCGGCTATCTCAGCCGGCATCGCGCGTCGACTTGAAGCAATCTGAGGGAGCGAAAAGGATGCGTGCTTATCGACCGGCGGATCGAGACGGCTGTCTGCGCTTGTTCGACGGCAATGTACCCGAGTTCTTCGCCCCGTCCGAGCGGGGTGATTTCGCGGGCTTCCTGTCCCGGCCAAGCCACACGGCCCATTTTTGGGTCCTGGAACAGGGCGGCGCGCTGGTCGCCTGCGGCGGCTGGCTTCCCGAGGCGGACGGCGAAACCGTCGGCCTCTGCTGGGGCATGGTGGATCGAGCCCTACAGAGGAAGGGTCTCGGCAGCCGCCTGACGCAGGCCCGCATCCTGGCGGCTCGGCAGGCACCCGGCATAACCCGCGTGCGGCTCGACACGACCCAGCATAGCCAAGGCTTCTACGCCCGCTTCGGCTTCGAGGTGGAGAACATTTCCAAGGACGCCTACGCGCCGGGGTTGGATCGATGGGACATGATCCTGAGGCTGTGACGGACCGCTCGACGCTCGGTGGCACTCCATCGGCGCGCAGCCGGCAGGCCGAACACTATTTCCCTCGCGCGCTTGGAATCAGAATAATCTATCTCTTTAATGGAGAGATAGGCCCTATGATCCCGGCCCGTATCGCCATGCTCGAAAGGCCGGGCTACGGTCTCCCCAGCCTTTCGCCGAATCGACGCCGATCCGCCGACGACCCTTGCCCCGCGTAACAGACCAAGGACCTGCCCCATGACTCTCGCCCGCTACGCCTTCGTCAAAGCCAACTGGCATTCCGACATCGTCGATCAGTCGCTCGCGGGTTTCACCGAAATCGTCTCGCCCGAGGCGGTGGACGTGTTCGACGTGCCCGGCGCCTTCGAGCTGCCCTTGATGGCGCTGGAGCTGGCGCGCACGGGGCGCTACGAGGCGGTGGTGGGCGCGGCCTTCGTGGTGGACGGCGGCATCTACCGGCATGACTTCGTGGCGCAGGCGGTGGTGGACGGGCTGATGCGCGCGGGGCTGGAGTCCGGCGTGCCGGTTCTCTCGGTGTCGCTGACCCCGCATCACTATCAGGAAACCGAGCACCACAACGCGATCTTCCGCGCCCATTTCGTGGAGAAGGGCCGCGAGGCCGCCCGCGCGGCGCTGGCGATCGGCAAAACCCGCGCGGCCGCCAAGGCCCTGTCCGCCGCGCCCCTCGCTTCGCCCCGCCGGCCCTGGCCGGTGGAGGCACAGGATCGCCGCGCGGTCTGACCGCACGAAGGGTCGCGGCGGCCTCGCCTTCGTGAGCCTTTTGAAGCGAAGCCACCGGGGCACAGCCGCCCCGGCGGCTTTGCGGCTTACATCGGCGGAACGACGCCCTGATTGCCGACCACGACGAAGGCGGTCGAGAGCTTGCCGTCGGCGGCCTTGGTGGCAGGCACGAAAACCGGCGCGCCGGGCTTGAGGTCGGAGGCGCTTGCGTCCGCGAAGGTCACGACCGGAATGTTCGCCGGCAGCGAAACGGTCTTGGAGCCCGTGGGATAGGTCAGCGTCAGCTGCCGGCCGTTGACGCTTTCCACTGCGTTGGAGACCGTGGCGTTGGTCATGGTCGAGTTGGGCTGCAGGTCCCAGGGGAAGCTGCCCTCGTTGGCGCCCTTCATCGCGGCGGGAAAGATCAGGACTTCCAGCGCGCCGGCGGGCGCGCCGCCGGTGGCCGGCGCGGAGGCGACGCCGACATAGTCGCCCGCCTTGATGTCGGTGGCGGAGGCCGGCTTCACGCCGCGCACGCCGACATTGGCCGCCATCTCGATCTTCACCACCGGCCCCTCGCGCGAGGTGACGGACAGGGTCGATCCCTCGACGGCGGCGATCGTGCCGCGCACGCGGGACGGCTGGGGGTCCTGCGCGGCCGCGAGCGAGGCCGACAGGACAAGCGAGCCGAGAACGAGGCTCGCGACGGGAAGGGCTAGGCGCATGGGTCGATCCTCTCGCATGGGGCATCCGATTGAATCGCCCACCAGCAAAGCGCGATAAGTCGCCTGCTTCGCGTTGGTTTCAAGGCAAGGGGCGCGTAGCGCTTACGCAGCGTCCCTGGGTTGTCGAGGCTGCCGACGAAACGCGCACGAGCGGCCGCCTGTTTTGGAGCGCTCAACGAAGCTTCGTCGGGTTCGCTGGGCGGATCTTTTCGTGGCCGGCATAAGCCACCCTTCCGCTTAGCAAGTCTTTCGGGCGGCATCGGAACCCCGGGTCAAGACCTGTGCGCGGTCGGATTTCATTCGCCCACGAGGAGCATACGGCCAGCGGATGTCGGCGGCGCCGCCCAAGCTGTTGCGATGATGTGAGTGGACCGAAGACCCCTCGCAAATCCCGTTCCGCGTTCTCAGCCCGTCATCCCATAGTCGAAGGCGAGTTGGCCGGGCGCTTCGCCTCGCTCGGCCAGCGCCAGTGCCAGATGCGGATCGACGCCGAGATCGCCTCGGATCAGGCCGTGCGACCAGCGATGGCGCGCGCGGGGCCGCTCCCAGGGCGGGCTGTCCACGATCGGATACCAGCAGAGGCCGGCGATCTCGGCGCCCTTCTCGCGCGCGGCGTGGATCTCGGCGAGGACATGGCGCAGCCAGTCCGCCTTGGTCCAGCCGGGATGGCGGCGACGCTGCTCGGGATGGCCGTCATGCCAGCTCGTTTCACTGACGAGGATCGGCAGACCATAGCGCCGCGCCACCTTCGCCAGCACCTTGCGCAGCGAGGTCCGGGCGGTGTGAGGGTAGTAGTTGACGCCGACGAGATCGACCAGCCCCTCCGCCACCAGCGCGTCGGTCGCCACGAACTGGCGCTCGCCGATCCCGTTCAGCGGATCGGTGGAGAGAAGGCGCACGTCGGGGTGATGATCGCGCGCGACGCGCGACATGGTCACGGCGAGGCGCACCGCCTCGTCCCGGCCCATGCCGGCCAGCATGGGATAGACCGAGGGCTCGTTGACCGGGCAGATCCAGAACGGGCGGTCCGGCCGCGCGGCGAGCGCGGCGGTGCGCGCATGGGCCACCGGGTCTTGCGGCGGGTCGAAATGGTTGAGGTCCCAGATCACGTCGGCGCCGATCCGCTCGGCAAGGCGCAGCCGCGCGGCGACGTCGTGCCGCCAGGGCAGGCCGTCGCGCGAGCGCAGGAACCCATGGCTGCGCGCGATCGCGTAATGGGCCTCCATCCGGTCGCCCGGCATGTGGCGCGTGGTGTGGAGCAGGTCGTGCCCGTTCCAGCCGAGCCGCCCGCATTCGAAGCCTGCGAGAAGGGGAGTCATGCCGGCTTCTTGCGCGAGGCGGGCGGCGCGAACAAGCGGCATTTCGCTGATGTCGAGGCGGTGCGCGCGGGCGTCGCGGGAGAGCGCACGGGTTTTCCACCTCGGCCTTCGCTCAGGGGACCAAGCCGTCTTCGAGAACGCGAGCCGGCGAAATGAGCGACAAGGCCGGGCTTGGCGCGAACAAGCGGCATTCGCGGATGGCGAGGTGGTGCGCGCGGGCGTCGCGGGAGGATGTGGCTTTCCACCTCGGCCGTCGCCCGGAGAGCCAGATCGGCTTCGAAGAGGCGAGCGGACGAGATGACCGGCAAGGCCGGGCTTGGAATGCGGTGGGCGTCTTCGCCGGCCTCTCCGCGCGTCGCGAGGTTCGGCGCATCCTTTCCACGCCGCTCGGTTCCCTCCGGACCGCCGTCCGTGCCCGCCGGAATCGGCTGAACTCAACCTGAACGCCGCCGTTCAGTCTGCCGAGGGCGCCGGGCGCCTAGAACGGGTCATCCGAAACGACGAGGTGACCGACATGAGCGATCACGAGACGCAGCCTAGCAACACCACGCCGATCCAGTCCGCCGCCCCGGCCTCCGACCCGCGCCCCGGCGCTCCCCGCAAGGGCGGGCGCAACGCGATCCTGGGCCTTGGTGCGCTCGGCATCCTGGCGCTGGGCTTTGCCGGCGGCGCGGCGGCCTGGAGCGCGACGCGGCCTCACGATGTCAGCTTCGACGCCTCGATGAAGTCGACGCCGATCGCGGAGCTGAAGGAAGCCTCCTCGATCGGGATCACCGGTCAGGTCGAGCAGATCTACGGCAACAAGTTCGTGGTGAACGACGGCGCCTCTCGCGCGCTGGTTGAGACCGGCCGGGCCGGCGAAGGCGGCAAGCTCGTCAATGCCGGCGAGACGGTGACGGTGCAGGGCCGCTTCGACGATGGCTTCCTTCATGCCGCCGCGATCCGCCATGCCGACGAGCGCGTGGACGAGCTAACCCCGCCCCCGCCGCCGCATCATGGCCCGCGCCACGGCCCCGGCGCTGAGCGTCCCGGCGCCGAGGGCCCGGGTGTCGACGGGCCGGGCGAACCCGGCTGATCCCGCCGCCCTCTCAGACTTCCCCCTGTTCGACCGTCCCTCGCCCCTGCCGGGCGCGGGATCGAGGTCGCGCAAGCCCGGCTCCCCGCCTGCCCCGCCCAAGGGGCCCTTTGAGCCGACGTTTCGAAAGACTGATGTCATGATGAAGCAAGCCTTGCTCGCAACGGCTTTGGCCGTCGGGCTGACCTCCTTCGCCTCGGCGCAGACCGCGCCCCCGCCGCCACCGGCCGCTCCGCCGGCTCCGATGGCAGCGCCGGGCGCTGCGCCTCCTCCCGCCGACATGCGCCCGGCGCCGGGTGATCTCGCCCCTCCGCCCCCGCCGCCTCCGGGCGAGGGTCCGCAGGGCCACCGTCGCGGCCCGCCCCCCCCGCCGCCGCTGGCCAAGGGCGTCGATATCCGCATGGGCAGGGACGCGGGCGTGCGCATCGAATGCGGCGACGAGCCGATGGACCGCTGCCTCGCCGCCGCCAAGCCGCTGACGGACCGGCTCGCCAACCCGCCGGCTCCGCCCGCACCGCCGATGCCCGGCGACGCGCCGACGCCCCCGGCCAACTGATCCTTCATCGGCGGCGGCCCTCGGGTCGCCGCCGACTTGAGTCGTCCGGCCGGCGATGGTGGAGGGGTAGCGAGGAGACATGTCGGGAAGGTTGTTCGACAATGCCGACGCGTGATGTCCGGACGACTAATCGGCGCCCAGCATGCACGTTGCCATCGGCATGAGTAATGTCGTTGGGACGGCGCTTGCGAGGCGCGTCCCCCAGGCCGATGGCAGGGAAGCGCCAGCGGCCCGGCCCGGCCTTTGAACAGTCGCTCGGCCATCAGAAGCCGCTCAGCCGGCCCCTCGCGATAAAACCCTCGCGCATGAAATCGCGCGAGCGTCCTCGCACTCTCTCAGTCAGCCGTCGCCGCCTGAGAAGGCGTCTGAAGGCGGTCGATATTGGAGCGCACGACGCGGCGATAATCCGTCACGACGCTGCCGAAACTGCGGCCGGTGGCCAGATGCAGGAAGGCCTCTTCCGAGGCGCGGATCTTCTCGCAGACCATCAGGGCGGACTCGTCCCAGGCCGGAAGGCCGCCGAACCAGAGCTTCTGCATCCGAAGCCCGATGACCTGGTTCGACTCCAGGGTGAGGCAGGCGAGATTTCCGAAGATGTTCAACATGAAGTCTCTTTCGCGGTCAGGGCTGAAACGCATCGAAGGGCGCGGCGTCGCCCCTGCGAAACCCAGCGGCATGGCTTACACATAGGATGCACCGCCGAGATTTCCGAAAAGCTTCCAGCGCCGAGGCGAAGCGCGTAATCAAGGCATGACGGGCGGAAACCGCTCGGCCGTGAAGCGCAGCGAGATCAGCGCCGCGCCTCGCTCGTTCGTCACCGTGGTCAGGATCTCGGCCCGGCTCGGCATGCGGCCGTCGATATCGCGCAGCAATTCGCCCGTGGAGGTGATGGCGAGCGACCAGGCGGCCTCGTCGTCGTCGAGAAGACGGCCTTCGCGATCGACATGCAACGTGTCGCCGGAGACCTGGAAGAAATAGCGGGGCATGACGTCAATCCGCGGCAAACACGCGAGCGGCGAAACTCGGCCCTGCGACGCAGGACCGTAGAGCCATCGGCGGTGCCGGTTCGATCAATTCTGGCATGGGCATCGGGAGAGGCCGACAGGCCGTTCGAATATTGCACCAGATTCGAGCGAACCTTTTCAGTATGGCACAAATCAAAGAGAACACTATAATCGATATTGAAGGCTGCTATAAGTCAGGGACAAGTCCTGTGCCATCCACCCTGATCCGGCGTGTCCAGTCCGGATGCTTGACGGGGTAAACCATCCGACGCGTCGGATAGGCGGCACCAGCCGCTGCAGGACTTCCTCTGGTTCATGACGGCTTCCGGTCTTTCATGGGAAACGGCAGCCGATGTCCTCGCCCAATCTGCTGATCCGAAAGCTCGAAGGCTTTCATGCGCTGACGCGCGACGACCGCGACCTGCTGGAGCGCTACAGCCGCCCCCTGCGCGAGGTGCCGGCCAAGCGGGACATCATCCGCGAGGGCGACGTGCCGGAGGACGTGGTGCTGATCCTGTCGGGCTTCGCCTGCCGCTACAAGCTGATCGAAGGCGGCAAGCGGCAGATCATGGCCTTCCTCGTGCCGGGCGATTTCTGCGACTTCCAGGTCTTCATCCTCAAGCACATGGACCACAATATCGGCACGCTGTCGCGCTGCCAGGTGGTGCGGATCAAGCGCGAGGCGATCCTGGAGCTCACCGAGCGCCCGGCCATCGCTCGCGCCTTCTGGTGGGCCTCGCTGGTGGACGCCGCCACCTTGCGGGAATGGCTGGTCAATATCGGCCAGCGCACCGCAGACGCTCGCATCGCCCATCTCCTGTGCGAGCTTCTGGTGCGGCTGGAGGCGGTGGGGCTGGTGAAGGACAACAGCTACTCCCTGCCCATCTCGCAGAACGACCTCGCCGATGCGCTCGGCGTGACGGTGGTCCATGCCAACCGCATGCTGATGACGCTGCGCGATCAGAACCTGATCGAACTCAGCGCCCGCGAAGTGGTGGTGAGGGACGTCGCCAGCCTCAAGACCTTCAGCGGATTCAATCCCAACTATCTCCATCTCGATCGATGAACGGCACCCGGCGGACAGAGCTTTCGACGGGAAAAGTCGAAAGCGCCGGCTCAACCTTATAATCCAGGTTATAGAGGGGTCTATTTTCCCGGCTTTTCTCTCTTATCAGAGAAATACTTAGGAACCGTTTGGACAAAGGGGCCTTTTCTTGGCTGGAACCGTCCTTCAACGATAGCGGCAAGCCGTTTCGGCTGTACCCTTCCGCGAAACGCGAGCGCATCCAGTGCTCGGTCGCAGATATCACGAGACGCGCACGCCCCTTGGCGATGCGTGGCGTTCGGATGTCTCGACACCGCCGGGCGGTTCCCTTCACCGACAAGGACATGCCGACATGAGCGACGCCCGGACCCCCTCCCCCTCCCCCAGCTTCCGGGACAACGCCCGCGAAGGCGCCGTGCCGATCGACCCGCTGGGCCACCCCGCCACGACGGTCGCCGAAGACGCCCACACGATGCTCGTCAATAAAGTGTCCTGGGGCGCGATCTTCGCCGGCGTCGTGGTCGGCCTGATCACGCAGGTTCTGCTGACCATGCTGGGCGTCGGCATCGGCATCGCGACGCTCGACCCCGGGATGGGCGCGGCCGGCAATCCCGCCGCCTCCACCTTCTCGATCGGTGCCGGCATCTGGTATGTCCTGTCGGGCATCGTGTCGGCCTATGTCGGCGGTTACATCGCCGCGCGCATGTCCGGCCGCACCGCGCCGACCACCGGCGCCCTGCATGGGCTGACGGCCTGGGCCTTCACCACGCTTCTCGTTCTCTATCTTCTGACCTCGGCGATCGGCGGCATCGTCGGCGGCGCCTTCAGCGGCGTGACGGGCGCGATCGGCGGCCTCGGCCAGACCGTGGCGCAGACCGCGGCGCCGATGCTCGCCAATTCCAACCCGCTCGACGCGATCGAGGGTCAGGTGCGCGCCACCGGCACCGATCCCGACGCGCTGCAAGCCAAGGCCGTCAACGCCATCCGCGCCCTCGTGGTCGGCGGACAGGCGGGCACGGACGATGCGCGCAATCAGGCGGTGCAGGCGCTGGCACAGGCTCGCAACATCCCCGTCGATCAGGCGCAGCAGCAGGTGGCCGATATCGAGCAGCGCACGCGTCAGGCCATCGACAGCGCCAAGGAGACCGCGACCAAAGCCGCCGACACCGCCGCTTCGGTGGTCTCGACCGGCGCGCTCCTCGCCTTCGCGGCCCTGGTGCTCGGCGCCATCGCCGGTTGGCTGGGCGGTCGCTCGGGCGTGGTGCATCCCGTCTTCGCCGATCGAATCGTTCCGACCAGACACCGCGTCTGACATCTTGATCCCAGCAAAAGCGGCCGGCCCTTCTGGGTCGGCCGCTTTCGTTTGCGTGAGATGCGCCAGGCGGAGCTGACCCTGACCTGTTTCCGAGGGACGGAACGGCCCGATGGGTCGTCATTCAGTCCTAATCTTAACTTAGATTGTAGGACGATCGGTCGCGAAGGGGACTGATGGGGCTTGAATGACCTGCAGGCGCAGGACGCGTCCAATGCAGGACTGTCGAGGAGCATCACGATGGACAACCACCCGGATGATCCGATGACAACTCCGGGCCAGCGCGACTTCAGCCAGTTGCGCCTGGAACTGTTGCACTGCGCCCATCAGATCCAGGCTCTCGGTCAGCGACCGCCCAGCGACACGGCTGCATTGACGGATTCGATCTCGAACTTGGTGCGCATCGCTCATGCGCTCAGCCAGCCCCGGAACACAGCCGCCCTCAGCGACGAGGCGCAGCTGATTCACGACTTGTCCCGCGCGGTCCATCGTATCGAAGACGCCAAGACGCGCGACGCCTTGAAGAACCGTCTAGCCGAACTCGGCTACTCCGTACCCGAGACGGATTCGGAAGACGCGAAACGATCCTGAGGCCCGATCGCGCGCCGCCCCCCAATTCCTCTACGTCACTTCGCCGCCCTTACGCAGCGGCCGACACCATGGGCCTGCGCCTAAAAACGAACGCGATTGTTGCAGGCGCGCATCGCTTGAAGAGGCGAAGCCGGAAAATCGTAGTGGAACTTTCGGTAGCAGATATGTAACTTATGATATGGCGCGACGATGCTCCACGCGACATCAATGCCTCTTCAGTGGGAGGTGGCAAGCATGCGCCAGAACACCGAACTGCTCATGGTTGCGCTGGAGCTTCGCCTCATGGCCCATCATGTCGGGGGACATCAGATCGGGCGAAGATCGGCGCAGGCTCCCGAGCCGCTGCGCGATCGGTTGACCCAAGCCGCCGAAGCTCTGGAGGCTTTGGTGCGAAGCGGCGCCCCAGCCCTGGAAACGCCCACTCTGGACGGTGCCGCCCCTGCCGGTTGAGGCGGCGACGCCTTCGCCGAGTCCCTCAGCGATGGTCCGACAGGCAGGCGCCGTGATCGCCCAAGACTTCGATCACCCGGCAATCCGCCACGGAATGCTCGCCGCAATCGGCCATGCGGGCCACCTCGCGGCGCAGCGCCGTCAGCCGCGCGATCTTGTGGTCGATATCAGCCAGATGCGCCTTGGCGATGCGGTCCGCCCCCTCGCAGGAATGAAGCGGCTCGCCCGCCAGCGCCAGAAGCTCGCGGATCGGCTCGATCTCGAAGCCGAGTTCGCGCGCATGGCGGATGAAGCGCAGGCGGCTGAGATCGGACGCGTCGTAGAGCCGGCGATTGCCCTCCGTGCGCGGCGGGGCGGGAAGCAGGCCGATCTGCTCGTAATAGCGGATGGTCGGCACCTTGATGCCGCTTGCGCGCGAAGCCTCGCCGATCGGAACGCCCAAGCTCATTTTTTCGCTTGCTCCTCTAGTCGCTAGAGGAAGTACCCCTGCATCCATCGAGATGCAAGGAGAGCGCCATGTCGGCCGTATCGAGCGAAAGCCGCTTCCGCGTCAGCGGGATGGATTGTGCCGCCTGCGGCAACAAGGTGGACACCGCGCTTCGGCGCCTGCCCGGCGTCGAGGATGTCGCCGTGTCCGTGTCCGCCGGCACGGTGCGGGTGCGCCACGGCGCGGGCTTCGACGCCGCCGCCCTGGTGCGGCAGGTCGGCAATCTCGGCTATGGCGCCGAGCCCGCACTGAACGCCGCCCCGTCCGACACGGCAAGCCGGAAGGCGCCCCATGCAGGCGACCATGCCGGCCATTCGCACGGCCAAGCCGCCGAGGCCGGCGCCCAGTGGTGTAGCGGTCCCAAAGCGCGGCTGACGGCGGCAGCCTTCGCGGCGCTGCTTCTGGCCTATGGGCTCGGCCATCTCCTGCCCGCGCTGGAGCGGCCGCTGTTTCTCGCCGCGCTCGCCGTCGGGCTCGTGCCCGTCGCCTGGCGCGCCGTCACCGCCGCGCGCTTCGGCACGCCCTTTTCCATCGAAACGCTGATGACCATCGCGGCGATCGGTGCCGTCCTGATCGGCGCCGAGGAGGAAGCGGCGACGGTGGTGCTCCTCTTTCTCGTCGGCGAGATGCTGGAAGGCGTGGCAGCGGGCCGCGCCCGCGCCAGCATCCAGGGCCTTTCGACGCTCCTCCCCAAGACCGCGCGGGTGGAGGCGAACGGCGAGGTCCGCGAGGTTTCCGCCGAGAGCCTGACGCTCGGCGCCGTCATCCTCGTGCGGCCGGGCGACCGCATTCCCGCCGACGGGGTGGTGAGCGAAGGCGCGGGCGAGGTGGACGAGGCGCCGGTGACGGGCGAAAGCGTGCCTAAGCGCAAGGGCGTCGGCGATCCCGTCTTCGCAGGCACGGTGAACGGCGGCTCGGTGCTGCGCCTGCGCGTCACGGCGACGGCTGCGGACAACACGATCGCCCGCATCGTGCGGCTGGTGGAGGAAGCGCAGGAGGCCAAGTCCCCGACCGAACGCTTCATCGACCGGTTCTCCAAAGTCTACACCCCGGCCGTGCTCGTGGTGGGCGCGCTGGTCGCCACCGTTCCGCCGCTGGTGCTCGACGGCGGCTGGGAGGAATGGATCTACAAGGGCTTGGCGATCCTCCTCATCGGCTGCCCCTGCGCGCTGGTGATCTCGGTGCCCGCCTCGGTCGCCGCCGGGCTTTCGGCCGGCGCGCGTCGCGGCCTCCTGATGAAGGGCGGCGCGGTTCTGGAAAGCCTGGGGCGCATCACGACTGTCGCCTTCGACAAGACGGGCACGCTCACAGTGGGGCGGCCGGTGGTGACCGACATCGTGGCCGGCAGCCGCTCCGCGCCGCAGGTCCTGTCCCTGGCGGCGTCTCTGGAACAAGGGTCGAGCCACCCGCTGGCGCTGGCGATCCTCGCGCGGGCAAAGGCAGACCGGGCGCCCGCCCCGCCCTCGTTCGACGCGCACGCGCTGCCCGGCGAGGGGGTCGAGGGCGGCGTCGGCGGCGAACGCGTGTTTCTCGGCTCGCCGGAGGCCGCCGCCCGGCGGGTGGAGCTGACGCAAGAGCAACGCGAGGCGATCGAGGCATTGAATGCCGAAGGCAAGACCGTGTCGGTCGTGGTGCTTGCGGGCGCGGTGGCCGGCTTCATCGCGCTGCGCGACGAGGCGCGGCCGGACGCCAAATCGGCGCTGGCGCGCCTCCATGCCGATGGGCTTCGCACGATCATGCTGACCGGCGACAATGCGCGCGCGGCCGGGGCCGTCGCCGCCGATCTGGGTTTGGAGGCGCGGGCGGGGCTCCTGCCGCAGGATAAGCAGCGGATCGTGCGCGATCTTCAGGCGCAGGGCCTCATCGTCGCCAAGGTCGGCGACGGCATCAACGACGCGCCCGCGCTGGCTGCCGCCGATCTCGGCATCGCCATGGGCGGGGGCACCGACGTGGCTCTGGAGACCGCCGACGCCGCCATTCTGCACGGCCGGGTTCAGGACATCCCAGACATGATCGCCCTGTCGAAGCGCGTCATGGGCAATATCCGCGTCAACATCGCGCTGGCGCTGGGGCTCAAGGCCGTCTTCCTCGTTACCACGATCGTCGGCCTCACCGGCCTCTGGCCCGCCATCCTGGCCGACACGGGCGCGACCGTGCTGGTGACCGCCAACGCCATGCGGCTTCTGGCTTGGACACCGCGCTCGGAGCTCGGGCCAAGGCCTGTTCGCGGATAATGGGAGAGGGTTTTTGTTCGCTCTGAAGAGCGAAGCTTGAGGGATGCGGGGACGCATCCGCAAGGATTGGCACCAATCCTCACGGACGGGCGTCGGCTGAAAAAGCGCCGACAGACCGCCCCGATCGGGTTGTCAAACAGTCTTAAAAGAACTGGGACGGGACCTGCCGACGGAGAAAAGGAAGGGGGGTTCGTTCGTTCACGACGAGCAAAGCAAGAAGGACGTGAGGGGGCATCGGCCAACCTTGGCTACGACACGAGCGAGCGAACGACCCAGACAGGTTTTGCCCCGCGTCCAGATCAGAAGGGACACCGGTCCGCGTGGCGCGCAACGCGGGTTTTCGATCCACCCGGAAAGCGGACGATCCCAGCTCGCCCTCCCCTCCCCGCTCCCGCCGGACGAGAGGCCGCATCCCCGCGCAATCCTGTCGCAGCCCAGGACCGCGAATAGTCGACCGCCTGTCCCTGTCCGCCGCCGCCGAGTTGCATATCTAAACCGTCTCATGCCCTCCGCATCCTGCGGAGCGGCTTCTGTTTGGGTCCCAACTCGCCATGACATCCTCCAGGTTCCTGACCGGGTCCGGCGAGATGGCCGCGCGGCTGCGAAGCTACGACTGGTCCTCCACCGATCTCGGCGCGCCCTCCACCTGGCCGCGCTCGCTCAAAACGCTCGTCGGCCTCATGCTGGCCTCGCGTCAGCCCATGTATGTCGCCTGGGGTCCGGCGGGCACGATGCTCTACAACGACGCCTATATCCAGCTTCTCCAGAGCAAGCATCCCGCCGCGCTCGGGCAGACCTTCCGCGAGGTCTGGCTGGAGGTCTGGGACGAGATCGAGCCGCTGGTGGCGCAGGTCCATGAGGGTCAGTCCGTTCATTTCGACGACATCACGCTCTTCGTGGAGCGCAACGGCGAGACGACGGAGGCGCATTTCGCCTTTTCCTACACGCCGGTCTACGACAACGAGTCCGGCGTGATCGGGCTGTTCTGCGCCTGCAACGAGACGACCGAGCAGATCCTGGCCGAGCGCGCGGCGATGGACGCGCTGCAGGCAGCCGAGGAAGCCAACATCGCCAAGAGCCAGTTCCTGGCCAATATGAGCCACGAGCTACGCACGCCGCTTTCGGCCATCATCGGCTATGCCGAGATGCTGATCGAGGAGGCGGAGGACGGCGCGGCGGCGGCCGATCTCGCCGGCGACATCGCCAAGATCGAAAGCAACGCGCGCCATCTCCTCAGCCTCATCAACGACGTGCTCGATCTGTCCAAGGTCGAGAGCGGCAAGATGGACATCTACACCGAGACCTTCGACGTCGCCGAGATCGTCTCCGATGTCGCGACCACCGCGCAGCGGCTGGTGGAGAAGAAGAACAACCGGCTCGTCACGGACATCGCGGCGGATGTCGGCACGCTTCATTCCGACGTCACCAAGGTGCGGCAGATTCTGCTCAACCTTCTCAGCAACGCCGCCAAGTTCACACAGGACGGAACGATCACGCTCAGCGTCCGGCGCGAGGGCGAGGCGATGATCTTCGCGGTCACCGACACCGGCATCGGCATGACGCCCGAGCAGCTGGAGCGCCTGTTCCAGCGCTTCAGCCAGGCCGATGCCTCCACCACGCGCAAATATGGCGGCACCGGTCTCGGCCTGTCCCTCACCAAGGCCTTCTCGGCCATGCTGGGCGGCGACGTGACGGTGGAAAGCGAGGCCGAGCGTGGCAGTCGCTTCACGCTCACCCTCCCCGTCAACATCGCCGACGCCCTGCCGCCCGAGGAGGCCCTGCCCGACGCCCAGCTGCCGGTGGTCTCCGATGTCGACCCCGCCAAGATCGTCCTGGTGATCGACGACGACACGGCGCAGCGCGAACTCATGACCCGCTTTCTGGCGCGCGAGGGCTTTTCCACCGTCACCGCCGCCGACGGCGCGACGGGTCTGGCGCTCGCCAAGGAGCTTCGGCCCCGTGCCATCCTGCTCGATGTCATGATGCCGGGCATGGACGGCTGGACCGTTCTCGGCCGCCTGAAGGCCGACCCCGACTTGGCCGACATTCCCGTGGTCATGGTCACCTTCGTCAGCGAGCGGGGCCTCGCCTCGTCGCTGGGCGCTGCCGACTATGTCGACAAGCCGGTGAAATGGGAGCGCTTCCGCTCGGTCATGGACCGGTTCCGCGAGGCGGTGGGCGATGTCCTGGTGGTGGACGACGATCCCGACGCGCGGGCCCGCGTGCGCCAGACCCTGGAGCGCGACGGCTGGACCGTGGCGGAGGCCGAAAACGGCCAGGAGGCGCTGGACGCCGTGGCCAAGGCGAGGCCGCGCGTCATCCTGCTCGACCTCACCATGCCGATCATGGACGGGTTCGGTTTTCTGCGCGCGCTTCGCGCCCGTCCGAGCGACCGCGACATTCCCGTGATCGTGCTGTCGGCGCGGGACCTGACGGCAGAGGAGCGCGGCAAGCTCGACACGGCTGCGCAGGTCCTCAGCAAAGGCCAGGTGAGCCTCCGCGAAGTCGCCGCCAATGTGCGCGCGCTGACGGAGGGCGAAGGCAAGACGTGACCGGCGGCCTCGCCCGGCGGCTCTCGGGACTGGCGGACGGTGGCGCGTTCTTGCGACCGGCGACCATGGTGTGACGTCGCGAGGCGGCATGGATGGAGGTTCGGGCGGACGCTGGCTTGCTGGACGCGATGGCTCGTTCGCGTGCGGTCGTCGGAACGCGGTGAGGCGCATGAGGCGGAGGGTGCCCTCTCCGCGATACCCAAAGGTGCGGCGGACCATCGGCGGTTTCCGACGGCTCATGTCGTTGCGAGACCGACGATGAAACCGCCGCCGCTCCGGCCCTGTGCTTGCTCCTCGATCGCACGGCGCCTGCCGGTTCGCTCAAATCGGCATGCTCCCGCACGTCCGAGCACGAACCAAACCTTAGCTGCCAAATGACTCGGATCACTCGCATGCGATCGTTCGAAGGCCTTGAGAAATCCGTCGCGTCCGAGACGTTCCGCGAGCGTACCATGGGTGCGGCGGTGCGAGACGAGACGCGCGTCGGTCTCGAAACCGTTTCGCCCAAGGAACGCGAGGACGGCACGATCACCCTCCGCGAGCGGGGCAACCCGGATGATCGCGAGCCGCTTCCGTGTGTCTTTGCGATAGCGCTTGTTCGCGGACGACGCGGTGTGCTCGGCGCATATTCGGAAACTCGGCAGCGCAGGACCGGCGCGGGATTTCCGAATGTCGCAAGGGGCCGATCGCCGTCGATGCTAAAGCGCATCAGCGAGATTTGGCAACGGTCCATGCGGACAGGCGACGGCGAAAAAGAACCGTCGGACCGACCCGCCCGAGTTTTCAAACGGGCTGCTAAAGGCGGGTGGTGCCGTCAGGCAGAATCGGCTGCCATGCTGAAAGCCGGGAAAGCGATATCGTCGCCGGACGGCTGGCACGAAACGGTTTCCAGCGTCAGGGAGAAGGCGGCGAGCGGACCGGTTCCGTGCCCCCGTCTGGCGCAAAGCGCTGCCCCGCTCCGAACATCCCGCCCCTCTCCTTCGCCGCTCGCCTGCCCTTACGCAGAACCAAGGCTCCATCAATGACCCGTTCACGCCCTCTGTCCAACACATCGCCTCGCCCCACCCAAGACACGCCCTCGCCCTGCCCCGCTTCGCCACGGCCGCTCGCGAGCCAACCTCGCGCGATGACGCATTTCCCGGCCGCGCTCACCTCCCTTGCTGCGGACACCACCCGATGATCGCCCTGTTCGACGAGGCCGCATCGAGCGCAGCGCCCTCCTCGCCCGAGTCCGCCACCGCCACGGAGCGCGCCCGTCAGCGCCTCCAGAGCTTTCTCGCCTATCTCGCCGTGGCGCGCGGCGGGGATGCGCCCGCCCCCTCGCCCGCCGCGAACCTGCGCGATGCCGTGGCGGATGCGCCGCGTCTGGCCGTGGCCGTCGCCGCCCTGCCCTCGCCGCCGGACTGGTGGGACGCGGAATGGCAGGGGCTCGATCTCGCGGACGCCGATCTCTCCGGCCTTCCGTTCACGGGCGCCGATCTCACCCATGCCAATCTGAAACGCGCCGTCGTCGCCAACGGGGTGGGCCGCGCCGCGCGCTTCGACGACGCGCTGATCGAGGAAGCGCGCTTCTCGAACGCCGATCTCAGCGGCGCCTCCTTCGTCAACGCCGTCGGCGGACAGGCCGAGTTTGAGGGCGCGATGCTGGAGGACGCGATCTTTCGCGGCGCGAACCTGCGCTTCTCCAGCTTCAAGACCGCGCTTCTCGACGGCGCTGATTTCGAGGGCGCGGACGGCTGGGGCGCCGACTTCACCGGCGCCGACGCCGACCGGACCGTGTTCCGCAAGGCCCGTCTGGACGAAGCCGACCTGTCCGACGTCAACCTCACCTTTTCCGACTTCACCGGCGCCAGCCTCAAGCGCGCCAAGCTTCGCGGCTCGCGGCTGCGCGGGGCCAATCTCGCCGGCGCGGCCTTGACCGGCACCGATCTCAGCGGCGCGGACCTTTCCGACACGACGCTTCTGCGCATCGACCTGTCGAGCTGCGATCTTCGCCATGTCCGCTTCGGCGGTGCCTGGATCGAGGGCTGCCGCTTGCGCGCCGAGCAGCTCGGCGGCGCGGTGGGCGAAGAGGTCGCCGGCCAGTTCGAGGCCGCGCGGGCGAGCTATTCCGCGCTGGAGGCGAACTTCATCAGCATCGGCGCCAAGGCGGAGGCCGGATGGGCCTACAAGAAGGGTCGCAAGATGGGGTGCCTGGGCGCGCGCGCCGGCGCGGGGAAAGCGCTCCGCGAGCGCCGCTGGCGCGCGCTTCTCGAGCAATCCTACGTCTGGGCGGCCGATCGCTTCGTGGAATGGCTGTGCGACTATGGCGAGAGCCTGTCGCGTGTCGTGCGCGCCTTCGCGATCCTGATCCTCGTCTTCGGCGCGCTCTATGGGCTGGACGGAGGGCTGGTGCCCAAGGGCACTGAGATCCCGACCCGCAACGTCATCGACCTTCTCAGCTACAGCGCCCTCAATATGATGACCTCCAACCCGCCCGAGATCGGGATCGAGGTGGTGGGCCGCACGGCCAACATTCTGGTGGGCCTGCAAGGCGCGATCGGCATCATCCTCATGGGCCTGTTCGGCTACATCCTGGGAAACCGCATCCGACGCTGACGGGCGCGAAGTCGCGGCTCAGGATGATGATGGGCGGGGCCGGGCATCGCACATCCGGCCCGCCCTCGGCGTCTGCCGGCTCTAAAAACCCGGCCGTCTCTTTATATTGACCGCTCGCAATCGAGAGGCCGCACGCGGTCAGCGGCGGGAACCGACCAAAGCGCCCTCTCCCGCCGCTGAAGACCCTCAGTAACGCGAGCGACCGACCAGCCTCGACAGAACGGATCGCGCCGCAAGCCCGGCGACGAACACGCCCGCCACCGCGCCCGCCTTCACCAGATCCACCTGACGGCGCGTCACGAACTCGTGGCGCGTGCCAAGCGTCCGGCTCTTGGACGGGCCGTCGATCCGCGCCGGGCCTTTGACCGCCACCTCCAGATTGCCCTCGCGCGGCGCCATGGGCGCGCCTTCCTGCGCCTCGCGCATGCCGGCGGCCTTGCGATCGGCAAACCCCGGCGCCAGAGCCTGGGCCAGCGCCATCATGGCGGTGGAGCGTCCGACCCAGATTTCGCGCTGCGGATCGCGCACGGCGGAATAGACGGCTTCGGCGCAAAGGCGCGGGTCGAACAGCGGATCGGGGATCACCTGCTCATGGCCCGTCCGGTTGCGCGCCCAAGTCGGCTGCGGCGTGTTGACGGCGGGGAGATAGATGACGCTCAACGTCACGCTTGAGCGATCCGCGATGAGTTCGGAGCGCAGCGAGTCCGTGAAGCCGCCGACGGCCGCCTTGGCGCCGCAATAGGCGGCCTGGAGCGGCGCGGAGCGGATTGCCAGACCCGACGACACCTGGATGATCGCGCCGCGATTGCGCGGCTTCATGCTGCGCAGCGCGGCCAGCGTGCCGTAGACCTGCGAAAGATAGGTCGCGGCGGTGACGCGCTGATACTCTTCCGGCGTGATCTTGTCGGCCGGGGCGACCACGGTGGACATGGCGTTGTTGACCCAGGCGTCGATGCCGCCCAGCTCCGCCACGACCCGCTCGGCCGCCCTGTCCACCTCCGACGCCATGCCGACATCGGTCGGAATGTCGAGAATACGCGGCCCATGGCCCGCCAGCATCTCGCGCGCCTCGGCCAGCCGTTCCCTGTCGCGGGCCAGGAGCGCCACCTGCCACCCGGCCTTGGCAAAGCGCTCCGCGATGGCCAGGCCGATCCCCGCGCTGCCTCCGGTCACTACAACGGTCTTCATCCCAACGATCCTTTTCGTGCCGGTCGGGATGGGAATGCACGGGTGACGCAGGGGTTGCCGGGTGCGACGCGGACGCGCGGGGCAGGGCACGGGGTCTGCTACGACGGATTGCCATGCCGCAAGTTGTCACCTGACAACGCACCCTTTAGAACCGCCATCAAAGGGCATCGGAATGATAAGAGGAATGCCAGTTCCGACCCGCGAAGCCCTGTCACCGGCCATCCCAGCGCCCTGCAACACGGAGCTTGCCGGAGCCTGAAAGGCCTCGTTAACCCCTTTCCGACTCGCCTTGCGACTCGGAGGGATTCATGACCAA